>JANNFJ010001352.1:0-15790 GCA_031379725.1 Calothrix sp. OTE_75_metabat_31 | reverse complement strand
ACGTTACATGTAACGGAGCCACTTGCGTGCGGGGGTTCCCCCCGTTGTAGCTTGCTTCCCCGCAGGGGTGCAATGTGGCGCTCTCTACATTGGTTTCACGCTTCGCAATTTGCAAAACCTATGCAGTATTGCCCCTACCACCAACAAAGAGCGATAGGGGCAAGTGACTGGGGTTAGTGCGTTGCTTCCGCTTCTATTCTTTTTCTAAATTCAATTAAGGCTTGTTCTTCTGTACTAACTACAATGCCTGGTTTCGCACGCATAATTGTTAGGTAATGTTGAAAAGCCTCCTCATCGTCCGGATGCTGTTTTACATAATTTCTTAATTCAGTTTCGCTTAATTGTTGGTAGTTAATCATCGGATTAATTCCTCACCGTTACTTAAAATTTCTACTTGAATTGTTTCACCTATTAACACTACGATTCGTTGTGAGCGATTATCGTACCTAGTTAATTCAATTGTTCTTAATAGATTGCTTGCTCGTACACATATACGGTAGAAGGTTTCTAGTTGTTCTATTGTTGGCACTGTTTTAAACTGTCTCTAACTTGTCAAAAATTTTACTTATTTCATCATTCAACAGTGGAAGTACGGATGATGCTAATTCCGAATTGACTTTTAAAATATTTCGTAAAGCTTGAATTTCAATAATTAATCTCTCAACTTCTGAACTTTCACTACGTCCGTCCTGAGTAGCCAAAGTTTTCAATATTGCGCGAATATCCGAATTTAATTTAAAGTTAGCCCTTACAGTTTTATCTTCTCTCTTAGGTCTGCCCACACGCCTAGCCTCTATTACAGGAAATGTCATATACATCATACCCCGTCCTTTAAACGTCCAATATACACAGTATATAGTATCTTAGTCAATTTTTTGCATACGAAATACATATGAAATATTATTCAATGTGCATAAAATTATATTCTTGTGTATCTTATACACAAGAAACACACCAAACGCAAGTAATAATACTCACGAACTAAACACTCGCATTAAACTTCGCAATTTGCTAATATTTTATCGATGGTTCTACTAAATTATCAAAAATAAAGTAGAGCGACTAATTAAAGAGTCAACACAACACAACAAGGGAGAAAATTGATGTTTTTTATTACTCTAGAGGGAAACCCCACTTATGCGTATCATTACAGAAACCACACTCAAGCAAGCATATCAAAAATATCCTGATGCGGAGTCTGGTATACGAGCATGGAAAAAACTAGTCAAAGAGCATAAATGGGATTGTTTTACAGATGTCAAAAATACATCACTTTTTGCTCCAGACAAAGTAAAAAACTTAGTGGTTTTCAATATTGGAGGAAATAAATATAGATTGATAACTTGTATTGATTATAGAAATAAAAAAATATATATTCGCAACTTTTTGAGTCATAACGAATATGATACAAATAAATGGCAAAATGATGAATGGTTTGATAGCTAACATTAATTAGAAAAGCTATCAAGAAAATAGATATAAGATTGCTTAACTAAAATCTTAGTTCTAAAAATAAAATTAACTAATCTTAGCTCTAAGGATTAGAACAATAATGTGATGACAAAAATGCTATATCAAAACTCTAGCTACTCAGAATTACTTAATTCGTTTCCACCACGTACAATAAAAACGCAAGAATCTTTTGAAAAAACTCAATTAATTGTTGATAGTTTAATTGATAAAGGAGAGCTAACAGAAGATGAACAAGATTATTTAGATTTGCTAGGAACATTAATCTATGAATATGAAGAAAAGATAGATTTAGTTCCAGATATTTATGGAGTAGAACTTCTACATGTTTTAATCTCCGAACTCAATCTTAAGCAAAAACAGTTAGTACCTATATTCAAAACAGAATCAATTGTTTCAGATGTACTCAATGGCAAACGTCAATTAACTGTTGAGCATATTCAAAAACTAGCAGAATTTTTTAATGTTTCACCTGCGGTATTCTTTCCAGCAAAATCATCTGAAACAAAATTATTAGAAGTAGCTTAACGTTAGATTATCCAAGCATTTACCAGGTGAAATGAAAGCATACATCTATTGCTCAGAAACAATTGAAAAAGAAAAAAACCCAAAGTTACAAGCTGAGGGTTTTTTTATTAGGATTTTATGCGGTTTAAAGTAGAAGAAAAGTATAAATAGAAAACAATAAACCAAAACTATATGGATAGATTACGCAAAATGATTGGGTGTCTCAAATGCCTATTGTTGAAACGTTACTGACAAAGGTATCTCAAGCGAAATTCTCGACCAAGTTTTACCTGAAAGGGTTCATAAAAACAACCCAAGAGTTCTGAAAAAGCCTGTATCAAAATTTAGGTCTAAAAAAGTTCAGCACCGAGGTACTGGAACAATAACCAATCCACAATTGTTTCTTGTTTCAAGCACAGCATAGCCTGAACATCAACCGTATTGATTTATAATTTCTGTCTCCCCCTTTCCCCCCAACCCTACTCCTTACTCCCTCTCTTACCTAATATTCGCTTCCGTAAAAAGATTTCCTGGTTGTAAATCTTGGAGTTTTGTGGAAGAACCGCTGCGAATAAAAGAATCTGTCTTGCCTGCACTTTTGGATGCAGTCGCAACATCATTGGTTTCTGTAGAATTTGCATCCTTCACAGATATTGCAATATCTTGCGAAGAAGCAATTCGGTGTTTTTGTGTATATTCAATCAGCTTTGCTTGTGCTATTGAATAAGTGGGAGTGTCTTTAGGAATTTGCCGCAAAAACTGTACCGCAGTCGAAAAATCGCGGTTTGTCGCATTCTTATAAGCTTCTTGGAGAAGATACGCAGCACGAACTTGACGTTTTGCCTCATACTCAGCAACTTTAAGGTCAACTACTTTATCTGTAGCAGTACCCCTGGGTATTTGATTGAGATAATTTAAGGCAGTATTAAAGTCCTTCGCAGCAGCTTTCTGATAAGCTTGTGCTAATAAACCTTTGTTTTGTGTTCCGACTTTACTTTTTGCTTGTTCGACTAATCGCTCGGTCTTCGATTTCCAGTATAAATTATCAGGTACTTGTGGTGCGACACGCAAAACATCCGACCACCTACCCTGCTGTAGGGCAGATTGGGCAACTAAATACTGTTCTGCTGCCACTTGCCATTGTTGTTGCCATTCCTCAATAGTCGCTTGTGCTTCAGGGTAAACATTACTCGATGCAGGAATAGACTTAGCTAATGCGACAGCACCATCCAAATCACCTGATTGATACTCTTTACTTGCCTGCTGTAACGTTTCTGTTTCCGAATGTGCAGGAGTATTATTAAGTAACGAATATACGCCTACTCCCATGACCACCGAATTGGCAAGCAACCCAAACCGGACACCAGTCAGTAAGGGAGATTCCTTTCGCGTAGAACGCTTATCGATTTGACTGTGCCAATTTCCCGTTTCCTCTAGAACCGAATATTCGACTTCTAGGGTATGCAAGTCGGGTTCTAATGGCATTTGTCTAAGTACCTGCAACACATCAGTCACAGTTTGAAAGCGGTCTTGATGATTGTAGCGAATCATTCGACTCACCACAGCAGCTAAATAATCCCCGACAGGAGTTTCGCTGGTTCTCCAAATAATCTCATTACTTTGGGGATCGATTTTAAGTTGGAGTGGAGTCAATCCAGTTAGAGCCTGAATCGCCATCATCCCTAATGCATATATATCACTACTGAGCTGCGTTTGACCAATAAATTGTTCGGGGGGAATATAACCTAGAGAAGTTACAGGAATTCGATAAATTGGTAATACCGAATCTGCACTAAAATTGACTGGTTGAATCGAACCAAAATCAATCAATACAAGTTTCCCATCACAAGCGCGTCGAATCAAGTTCTCTGGCTTAACGTCGCAATGAATGACTCCTTGCGAGTGGACAAAATCGAGAATTTCTAAAACATTAATTAAAAATGTAATGACTTCGCTTTCATTCCAAAAATAACCGAAAGCTTTATTTAAAGGCAACTCTGCCGCTAATGCATGTCCCTCAATAAACTCCTGAACTAAATAAAAACGCTCGTGTTCTTCAAAACAAGCAATTAGTTTCGGAATCTGATTGTGGTGTCCCAGTTGCTTGAGGGTTTGAGTCTCGGTCAGGAACCGCAACCTCAATGTGTCCAAGTGACTCGGTTGAGAACTTGTGACCTTTAATTGTTTAACTACGCACTTGGGGTGTTCTGGGTGGTTAATATCTACAGAAATGTATGTCTGTCCAAACACCCCTGCTCCGAGGGTTTGGACAATTTGGTAACGTCCTTGTAGTACTTTACCGATCATGTGGTGGGTCATGAGCTGGTTATTTAGTTACTCCTTAGTACTGTTTCTTCACCTTGCCCCCTGATTCCGGAAACCCTTGCAAAATCGTTCAATTAAATATTGGTTTACAAAAGCAAAACAATTATTCTAGTTAATTATACGGCATTCTGTATCAGAGATATATATCTTTTGTCACATAAAAAAAGGATTGGATTATGTATGAAATATTGCAAGCCCTGTAAAACAGGAGTAACATTTGCGACTATTTTAAGTAGTAACCAATTGCTAAGTATAATCTAAAACAACGGTAGTTGCATCCCTTACTATTCCCTCTTCCCCCTTGCCTCATCCTCCTCGATAATTTCAGCGGCTTTATCAGCCAGAGGTTTGACAACCTTTGCGATCGCTTCCTGAATAAATGCCTTAACAAATTCATCGCGCTTATTTAATTGAAACTGACGCTGCACGACTTCAGTCATCCCACCGTCACCCCAATCTTGGTCATTACGAAAATACTCAATAAAGCTTTTCCCGGCAATCCGCGTTAAATACGCGGCCGTTACACCTTGAATTGCCCTACCAAAAATAAACGTAGCCACATTGAGTTGCAACGCTGTGGACAACAACTCCAAGGCACCTTTAACAATCCCCAAACCCGCAATAGTTTTAGCCAAAGATAATGCCAACTCCCGACCGCGTTCCATATTCAACTCACACCCATAAACGCGCCCAATTTCCACGACCATTTGCGCGTTAACAGCCGCAGTTGCCAATAAATCAACTACGGGTAACGGTGTCACCGAAACTACACCCGCCCCAATCCACTGAAAACGCTCGACGATTTTATCAGCTTGGCGACGGCGCTGGGCATCGATGAGCTTTCGGGCTTCTTCCCCCAGCCGCATCGATTGCAAAAGAATATTGTCGGCAACTAAATCTTCACCTTCTGCCCGTAATATTGCTGCCATGCGCCGCAATACAGGTAATATTTCTGGCTCTGGTTTGGCGATTTCGCCCTCTTCTAACTCAATGGGTTGGGGATTAGCTGATATCGTCACCACATCGTTTGTGGAAATAAACCCGCGCACCCGTTCGCGCAACCGGGCTATAATGGCTTCTTTATCTTCGTCTGTATATAAATCGGTTTTATTGAGTACGAGAATCGAACGTTTGCCGATTTCAGCCAATGCTCGCAATGGTTGATATTCTGAACGTCGCAAATCATTATCCACCACAAACAATAGTAAATCGGCTTCGGTTGCCAAACCTCGCGCTAATTGTTCGCGTTCAGTTCCCGCTACACCTGCTTCTAAAATTCCTGGGGTGTCGGTAATTAATATTTTCCTCTCCAACCCCTTTAACCGCAAACAATAAGTTTCTCCTGCGGTAGTCGTCCCCATTGGGGCATCAACTCTACCAACCATTCGTCCCATTACCGCATTCACTAGGGAGGTTTTACCCGCGCTTCCCGTACCGAACACTACAACTTGAATTTCACCCCGCGCTAAATTGGCTTCAATTTCCCGCGATTTGCTCAATAATGCTTGACGGCTTACTTCATCTTGGATTTGAGAAACCTGCTGACGGACGGCTTCTAGGGTAGAGGAAGCAGCTTCAGATTTTGCGGCAGGAATTTCAACCCCTGGGATTGCACGACGTTGCCGACGCGATGCTTTAGAACCGCTACGCGAACGCGCTTCTCCTGCCTGTACTACCACCACATAATAAATAAACGCCGCAATTAATGCTCCAATTAGGACAACTAGCAACATTAACAGCAAATTGCCAACAAAACCAAAGTAAGAAAGTTGCCACGAAAGTTGATACAGATATTGAATCAGCCACAAGCTAAGACTCAATATAGCGATTAAACCAACAATAAGCGTAATTAAGCGCGGGAGAGGCATGGAGAATTAAGAGAGTAGGGAGTAGGTCTTCACTCATCGTAAATCCTAGATTAATCTTTTTTCTTTAGTTTTCGCCTCTTCCCATCTTCCCAACCTTCCCCTTACTTCCTACTCCTCACTCCCCCATTCTTAAATTCTTGGTGGAAAATCGCTTTGAATATGTGAGAATTTGGTGGTTATGAGAACCAAGGGAGAACCAACTTATGGGACTTTTTGACCAAATACTCGGTGCAGTCGTAAATCCTAATCAACAAGGTAGTTTGGATCAACTCGGTGGTATTATGAACGCCGTGCAGCAACTAAGCGGCAATACTGGCACAAACTCATCAGCGATCGGGTCGGTTATGGCAGTTGTGGGCAGTCAAGTTCGTTCAGCTTTGCAACAAAAACAAGCAAACGAAGGCCCCGATGCAGTCGAAGGGTTGGTTAGTCAGTTTGCTGGCAATTCCCACAATCCCCAAGCAGTAGCATCGTTATTTTCACCCGCAATGCAGCAACAAGTAGCTGAAATAGCTTCTCAACGAACAGGGATGGATGCGGGGATGATTCAGCAAATGCTACCGATGATAGTGCCGATGGTACTGAATTTCTTACATTCAGGCGCAAGTACTCAAGGTGGGGGTAATCCCGTGTTAAGCTCTTTCCTTGATGCTGATGGTGACGGCGATACTGATATAGCCGATGCCATGCAAATGGCGAGTAAGTATATGGGAAGATAATAGCCTGTCATTATATCCGTAGCGTCCCGCCTGTCATTGTATTTGTAAGACAGGCGAGACGCCTATCTTACCCGTCTGGACTATCTTACGCATATTGAAAGCAACCCAGATATTTGTTAAGCGTGCAAGTTCACAGTAAACAAAATCTCTACTGCAAAAATGGTAATTCCCGCATTATTACACGAAGGTAAGGTGACGCGTGGTTATATTGGCATCGGCGGGCAAAATATTGAACTACCCAGACGTGTAGTTTTATACCATAAATTAGGCGTAGAGCGTGGAATTTTGGTGATTTCTGTCGAAGCTGCGAGTGCAGCACGAAAAGCAGGATTAGTCGAAGGTGATGTGATAGTTGGTTTTGATGGAGAACCCGTTGGTAGCGTGGACGAATTACACAAGTTCTTATCGCACGAACGAGTTGGAATGCTTTCGCAAAGCGACTCCCCAGGAGTATCACGTCTAACTATTTTGCGTCGCAATCAAAAAATAATCCTTGATATCATTCTTTGAAAATCGAGAGTAGCAAATATCAAGCTAGACTAAAATAATAATCCTGGCTTCTATTGAGGATACATAGGGCAACTGCCGAAATGTCCCGTAGGATGACGAAAATCATCATGTGAGGGACGTTATGTATGCGATGAGTCGGATTTATCAATCTTTCCTATTTAAAAGGTGAAACATGGGTCGTTTAAATCCTTACTCCCTGCAAATGCAAATTACCCGAATGTTTGAACAAGGGCAATCGTTTTTTGCAACCACAAAAGTACATGATTGGTTACAAGAACGCGGTCACAGCGTGATGGACTATGATATTTTTTTTCATAAAAAACCTGCTCCTCCAGGTTCAAAAGAAGTCATGGTTGTAGAAATCGAATTACGTCGTAAAGATGGACAACCTGTAGACCCGTGGTTACAAGAACAAGCAAATTTACACGGTTAGGGAGGCAGTACGTTGCGGGGATACTTTCAGAAGTAATTAAACCACACCGTAGGGGCGCAAGGCATTGCGCCCTCTTGATTACGCCCTCTTAATTGCGCCCTCTTAATTGCGCCCTGATATACTATGCTTTATAAACCTGCAATCTATTATATTTTCTATAGACAGAGCAATAAAAGAAGTTAATTTGAAAAATTCATCTAAACTTAATACAAGTAAGCCTGAATAATTGAGGAATGCTTATTTTTTATAGTGAAGTTTAAATAACACCTTTTTATATCATCAAATGAAATCACGTCGTTTTTGGGTTATTGCTTTTTGGTTTTACTTGGGTATTCTATTAAGTATCTCGATATCAGCGTACTTACGAGTTATTCCTACAGAACTCTCTCAATTTCCACATTACGACACAGTTTTACATTTTATTTTACTAGGTATTGCCGCATACTTGAGCCATCTAGCTTTAAACAAACGTCAAATTAATTTTTTAAATATACCGCTTCCCCTAGCACCGCTTATTGTATTTTTCTTTTGCATCATTGACGAAATAATCCAAATATTTGTACCGTACCGCAGCGCTGATTGGGTTGACCTAGCTGCTGATTTATGCGGCATTATTCTATTTACATTTTTGGCACAAAAAACACCAATTAATCAAAGTGCAAGAAAAATAGAGTAAGTTCCAAGAATCCGGGTTTCTGCGATAAACCCGGATTCTTGACCTCTCGATAAGTCAAAATTACAGCATTTTGCTGGTGATTAAACCACCCCGTAGGGGCGCAAGGCATTGCGCCCTCTTGATTTCAGCCTGATATACTATGTTTTATAAAGCTGCAATCTGCTGTAATTTAAAAATACGATTATATTTTGTACTTAGTCAAAATTTCTATAATTCTCGTGGTAAAAGCGAAACATGTGCCGAAACAACCTTCCATCCTTCAGGGAAACGCTGCCACATTTGGCTTTGTCGTCCTAAACGTTCTACCCCATCCATAATCCGACGAAACTCTAACGTCACAGCACAAGAATCATTCCCAAAGGTCACAACCTTGAGATTAAAAATTTCGCGTTTCAAGCTAAAAGTGGGACGACTTGCACGGAATTTTTGAATTTCTTCGCTACCGTAGAGGTTTTCAGCAAGACCAAACCGTACCACCTCTGGTGCATCCCAAAATAATGTATCGAGAACTTCGAGGTTATTAGTACAAAGTGCCTCTTCGTACTGCATGTATAAATTAGTTAATTCTGCTACTAGTGCAGCGTTATTTACATCGGTCATAGCAACGTGAAGGTTGAATGTTTGGTTCTTATACCAATTCTTTATGAAGCTGCATAGAATTTTACCCCACACGCCAGTCGCTCATGGGGGAAACCCCCAAGACCGCGCTGGCTCCCCTTAGTCCCCTCCCCGCTTGCGAAGAGGGGAAAATCCGCTTCCCTCCCCGCTTGCGGGGAGGGTTAGGGTGGGGTTCAATATTTATGCAACTTCATATTAAATTGGTATTAGAAGGTATTTATCAGCGAATTGTTAATTCAAGAAAATACGAAGGAAAAGTTTGATTCCCATCATTGTCGGATAGGCATCTCGCCTGTCCGACAATGATAGACAGGCAAGATGCCTAACAAGACGGTTCTATATTTTCTCTATAAACCTCGAAAATTTAATTTGTAAACGACTCGCCCGAACTATCCAAAAATAACCGTAAAATTGATAGTAACAATATTATCAAAAATAGTACTAATCCAATTGTACAAGCATAGCTAATTTCCAAATTCTTAAAAGCCTGTTCGTACAAATAATAAACAATCGTCTTAGAACTATTACGCGGTCCTCCCTGTGTCATAATAAATACTTCTTCAAACACCTTCGTCGCCGATATCGCCGATATTACCCCAACTAATGCCAAATACGGACGCATCAAAGGTAAAGTAATATCCCAGTGCTTGCTAATGCCATCCGAACCATCAATTGCTGCCGCTTCGTAGATATCTGCGGGTATAGATTGCAAACCTGCAAGATAAATTACCATGTAATAACCCAACCCTTTCCAGACGGTAACAGCCATGACGCTAAAAATTGCCAAATTCGGACTCGTTAACCAGGGAATCCCTTCTTTAATCATCCCTAAACTAGTAAGAATTTGATTGATTAAGCCTTTTTCTTCATACAGCCAATTCCAAGCAATCCCCGCAACCACCATTGAGATAACTACAGGTGTATAATAAGCGGCTCGAAACCAAGTTATCCCCCGCAATTTTTGATTAACTAAAATTGCTAGTCCCAAGGGTGCTGTAATTAAAATTGGTACGACGACAAGCAAATACAGCAAAGTATTGCCCAAGGTTTTCCAAAATAATGCATCGTTCCACAGACGGATAAAGTTAGCCAAACCAACCCATTCGGTTTGAGTGCCGCTAATATCTTGAATTTTGGTAAACGTTAGGTAAAAAGCTTGTAGGGCAGGTATAAATACTGTGATTCCTAAGATAAATAAAGCGGGAAATAAAAACAAATAAGGCGTAAGTTGCGGGGAAATCCCCTGTTTGAGTTTAAAGTTATGCATAATGGCGTGGAATTTTAGTACTGTGGGCAGATGAAAGCCGGGTTTGGGTTTGGGCAATATAAGTAAAGCAAACTTATATTACACGAAGCTTCGAGGTTTATTCATGATCGTTAACCAACATGAGAAAGGTTGGGAAGTAATTTACCATCGCGCCCATGCTTTACTGGCGGCTCAAATTGCCGGACATTGGAATCCAAAATTGCGCCCAGTACGTTGGTTACAAACAATTGCAGCAATTTCCCACCATGATGACTTAGAAAAGGAATGGGAAGGAAACCACCTCACACCAGCAGGGGCACCACGAGATTTTACCCAGGAAAAGGAAGTCGATTTAGAACGACTCAAGAAACATACACTCAATTCCCAGTATCGGGGTAGATGGGTGGCTATGTTAATTTCGATGCATTCGAGCTTTTTGGGTGAAGGTTTGCGTGGCGAGTCTCCCGAATTGGATGCTTTTTTAGATGAACAGTTAAAAAATCAGCAAAAATGGCGCGAAGAATTAAAGATTAGCAAAGATGACGCAGCCGAAGCATATGCGTTTTTCCAGTGGTGCGATCGCATGTCACTCATCCTCTGCAATCACGAGATACCCGAAGGCAGTACTAGTGCTGCCGATTCCGAAGATTTTCGCGCTCTCGAAATCGCTAAAGATGGTAGCGGACAAAGTTACAGCGTATCGCAATCGAGCGATGGTAATGTGACGGTGACACCTTGGGCTTTTGCTGAGGATAAGTTTACCGTGAGTATCGACGCTTGTTACTTGGAGCAATTGCAGTTTGAGAATAACGACGAACTCACTGAAGCACTGCAAAACGCGAATATAAAATCATTAGAATGGACTTTTGTCAAGTAGAAACTAATAAACGCTACCTTTACAAATTTACCACACCCAGATTTGAAGTAGTTCGTGTCATTAATTTTGATGGGTAGTGCGAGCATCTTGCTCGCTTTATATATTACGCGAGCAAGATGCAAGCCCTGCGGGCACGCTGCGCGTTGCTTGCTTCCCCGCAGGGGTACGCACTACCAAATTTTTTTAAGCCCATCAAAACTAATGACACAGACTAGTAGGGTGTTGACTTTGAATATTTTTAGATGATATTTTTTCATTCAAGTACTTTTTTGCCAATATTTAACTCTACTTATTGTTAATAGTTAAATAAATTATTGACAATATTCTTGTTTATTGAGAATTATTTTTTTTGGCTAATGCCACCTTGACTGGGCTGATATATAGCTTAACTATGATTGCGGCTAACAGAATTATCTAGCCAAATGAGTAATCTAGTTTGGCAGCGCTACAAGGATTTTTTTATGCAGTTAAGTGAAAAATGCCGAAAAATATTCCAAGATGCAATAGAAAGATATATTGCTGAACAAAATCAATCTTTAAAAACAACGGAAAAAGCTTGCACTCCGGAGACTTCCAAGCAAACAACTCTTTCGAGCAATTCGTGAAAAATTACGGTCAGTTCGCGATCGCAGAATTTGTCCCAGAGTGAGTCGTTTTTGAGGATATCTTCGTACAACCCATATCTAGATGCATCTGCGAACGCAGAAACTTCTTTTTGGTTGCAAAGGTTCTCTAGTCTTTGTTCCTTAAACGCGATCGCGTTTTTTAGGTCTGGGTCATTTAGTTGCTTCAAAGTAAAGATTTGTTGCTTAAGTTCCCGTACCTCTATGCTTTCTTCTTGCTGGTCTGTGCCAATGAGATTATTTGCGATCGCGGATGCTTTTTCCTTGATTTTGGTGATGCAAATTGCGATCGCTTCGTCCCGTTGGAAGTACCTCCGGTAATCGCAAACTTTTTTCTTACCAGTACGTGGATGTGCCCCAGTACAGCGTAAGTAATTATTCTCATGCGTTTCCCCATTAGCATATTTGACCTTGCTGGTGATTTTCTTCATTTTTGACCCACAAATACCGCAGTAACAAAGCGATACTAAAGGATTAGTCCGGTAATCTCTTCTACCGCAAGGGTTCAAGCTTAAAATTCCAGCAATCTGATTAAATTTCTCAACACTAATAATACCTTCATGACTCGAAGCTAGTACTAGCATTTTTTCTTTGTCCTCTCCGTAGTAGCGCAACATTCCACAAATCAGCGGGTTTTCCATCCATCGCCTAAAAGAAGTTGAATTATGAGGAAAATCCAAATGATTTAGATGGCTAATTCGCTCTACACCGTAATTGTCACACATCTGTCGAACAGTTTGCGTTAAATTACCGTTTGCCAAAAACCTATTAATCATTTCTAGGGCAATGTCACAATAGGTTTTGTTGGTGTTTTTATATAAATTTAAGTTTGGTTTAATCGAATCACCATCTTTTACAAAGCCAAAGATGGCTTGATATATCTTGCGTTTCTCCTGGTAAAATCTGTGTCCTTGAATCGAATTATGGCGGTTTTTATCTCTGACTTGTGCGGACATTGCAGCTAATATCCTGCTAGTAAACAAACCTTCTGGTGTCTCCAAGTCTAGGCTACCACCATCGAGGAAAATTAACTCGACATTAAACTCTAGTAGTTCGTTCTTCGCTTGTTCCCAACCTAATGGAGAACGTGTGAACCGATCGAAACAAGGAACGATGATTTTATCTACCTTATGCGATCGCACTTCAGAAAGTACCTTGTTATAACCAGCCCGCTTCTCGCTAGTACCACTTTCAATATCCCAGTATATCTGTTCGTCGGTCAAGCCATGTTGCTTGAGTCGTTCGATATAACGCTCTAATCCATGTCCCTGCGTATGTTGTCTCTGGGTGGAAACCCGGCAATATCCCAATGCCCTTGATAAATCGCGCATATTTTCTGGTTAATGCTTTCGATTCATCAAGGATAATCTTTATAGTGCTATTAAGCAAGACTCAAGGGATACGCGGGCCTATTGAAGAAGCCCTAATTGGTACACCTATTGAAAATCCCACAGACCCCATCGAAGTCGGACATGTAGCCCGGTCGTTTGACTCATGCCTAGTTTGTACAGTCCATGCCCACGATGCTAAGACGGGTGAAGAACTGGCACGTTTCCGCACAGCTTAAATTTTTCCCTCTTGCGGAATACCCTTGACGATTTAAAGGTATTCCCCTGACACAATGATTTTTAGTTGTCCCATAGATGTAGGGGCGGGGTTTCCCCGCCCGATTTAACTATTGGTCGGGGCGAGGTTTCTAATTCATTAACAATATTCGTAACTAAATGTACTAAAACCTTCAGTTATTAGAGTTAGGCTTGGCTTATTAGTCCCTAAATAAACTGTAAAAAATAATAAATTTATTTGACTATTGGTCGTTGGTTAAATAACCAACTAACAACTAAAAAATCAAAAATTACACATCGGATCAAATTAAAGAGGAAATACTGATGACTCAATTAGAATTGCATCCTTATCTTACCAACTTACCCGACGACGTATTAAAAGAATTTACTGACTGGTGTGTTCTCGAACAAGCAGCTTCAGCAGGATATGAACTGATTCCAGATAAAACCAAATTAAAAGACTTAACTGGTGCTTACTATATTGAAGAACTTGTAGACCAATTTATCAAAGCCACAAGAAATACAATCGAAGGAGGATTGGCTGCACTTGCAGCAGGTAAGCAAGCTGACGGTCATGGGCTACAAGGAATACCAATCGTAGTTGATTTTATTTCCTCATATATCAAATATTTAGTACCCAAAGGTGAGAAAAATTTGCTAACTGTGGATGAGAAGCTAGCTCAAGCTTCACAAGAACAGTTTGATAAGCTATCGGAAATTGCTAAAAAGTATAATATAGACTTGAAAATTTAGTCGATATATACTTTTGAGCGACGGATATTAATATTACTCGGTGCGTTGAAAATAGCAAAGCTTGAAACCCTTGTAGAGACGTTACATGTAACGTCTCTATATTCGTATCCCTTGCAGTATTAAAACGGATATTGTACCCATCTCGTGTCTGAGAGTACTTTTCATAACGTAAACTAATATTTGTAGGGCACGATATCCGAAGTGCCCTACAGTGTCTCAATTACCTAAACTCGCTGTTAGGTAAAGTTGTTTTAACCTAATTCTTAGAAGTATGCCGGCAACTTATCATACAAAAATGTAATCCGTATGATAGGATTCCCAAACAACAGTTTAGCAAAAACAACAACAATGGCAATAGTGTGGTTGATTCGACATGGGGAGAGCGAGGCAAATGCAGGGTTAGCGACCGCTGAACCTGAAAATATCAAACTCACGCAAAAAGGACACCAGCAAGCTCAACAAATTGCGTCATTTTTTACCGAACAGCCATCTTTAATTGTAACTTCCCCGTTCTATCGTACCAAGCAAACTGCTCAACCTACTATAGAACGCTTTCCATCAGTTCCACAAGCACAATGGGAAATTCAGGAATTTAATTATTTAGCAACTGCACGACGTAAAAACACAACCCTCGCACAAAGAATTCCGATGGCTGAAGAATATTGGCAGCGATGCGATCCATTTTATGTCGATGGTGCGGGTGCAGAATCATTTGCCCAAATGATGAATCGCGTACATTTTCTACAAAAGCAAATTAAACAACTTCAAGAAGGATTTTTTGTAGCTTTTTCTCACGGAATGTTTATGCGAATATTTTTGTGGTCTTTGCTCACAAATTCTGTGGAAGATTCTGCTGAGAATATGCGCCAAAGTCGCATTTTACTAGATATACTCGAAATGCCCAACGGTGGTATTCTACAATTACAAATTCAAGATTCTCAGATTTGGATAGGTCAATTAATCACATCGCACTTGATTAATTTAACTGCTTTTGCTAATTGCGACTAAAACTTTCATTATGGCTGAAAATGCTAACAATTATTGGTTGTGGGAACCTTAACCGTAGTGATGATGGAGTCGGTGTAATTATCGCTCAACGTCTCCAAGTATATTTGATAAAACAACCTCATCCAAATGTACGTGTTTTTGATTGCGGGACTTCTGGGATGGAGGTAATGTTTCAGGCGCGGGGTAGTAAGCAACTAATTATGATTGATGCTAGTTCGACGAATTCGCAAGCTGGTGCAGTATTTAAGGTTCCTGGTTCAGAACTCGAAGCTTTACCCGAACCCGATTATAATTTGCATAGTTTTCGCTGGGATAATGCTTTAGCTGCTGGACGCAAAATATATCAGCATGATTTCCCTAGAGAAATAACTGTTTATTTAATTGAAGCAGCAAATCTCAATTTTGGTTGGGAATTAACTTCTGTAGTACAACATGCTGCGGATTTAGTTTTTGATGAATTAACTACAGTAATTAAATGCTATGACCATGAATAATTCCCCCTTCACCCTGAAGAGGAAGGGAGTAATAAATTGTAATCGACCACCAGGCGATCGCAGATGACAGCATAACGAAGTTCCTGCCTTGAGGCAAT
>JANNFJ010001312.1:0-2337 GCA_031379725.1 Calothrix sp. OTE_75_metabat_31 | reverse complement strand
TGGTGCTGTTTGTCACGGACCCGCTGGATTGGTAAATATTAAGCTCAGTGATGGTGAGTACTTGGTTGTCGGGAAAACGGTATCATGCTTTACCAACGAAGAAGAAGCTGCCGTGGAACTAACTGATGTTGTTCCTTTTTTACTCGAAGATAAGTTTAGTAAATTGGGTGCAGTAATCAAAAAAGCACCTAACTTTGAAGCACAAGTAGTTGTGAGTCAGCGACTTGTCACCGGGCAAAATCCGGCTTCTGCTGCAGGTGTTGCACAGGAAATGGTTAAATTATTGAAGTTGTAGCCCCTTTGTAAATCAATACGGTTCAGTTAAAAATCATTTGTGGGCATTATATTTGTGTAGAGACGCGAAATTTCGCGTCTCTACATTTAGGTTAATGTTGATTTACAGTCTTAACTGAACCGTATTGCTTTATAAGTAAGACAAATTTAATATTTTACAGCAGCACATGTAGGGGTACGGCAGTGCCGTTCCCTTACAACTATCTGTGGTTAAAAAAGGCGAAATACGCCCCTATGTTGATGCTGATGAAATTGCGTCTATACTTATTTCCAGGCTCAAAGGTTCGCTGATGACTGGCTAAATTTATTAACCTTTAAACAGCACTTCTTAATTTATCTATGCCAGGAAGTGTAAACTGTTCTAACGAATCTCTTTGAGAGATTATATCTTCTTCTGCCTCATGCCATTCTTCTTGATGGTCAAGAAAAATTTTAATATTATCTATGAAATCTTTTGCTTTTACATCTTTAGATTGTTCAATCCCAAATAATATTTCAGCTTGAATTTCTGGGTGTAAAAATTGCCTTTTTGATGGGTCAAGCAAAAACTTATTCAACTCTTCCCCAATAATAACAACTGCGGCATAGTCGTTAGGAGATCTAGTACAACGTCCTATTGCTTGGACAATACGAGTTAATATTCTTTCATTGAAAAGAATACTAGCAGGCATTCTTGTTACAAGAAATTTTTCTTGTAGATTTGTTGAGCGTTGTAACCCTTTAACAATTAATAGTCTACATTCATCACCCACTAAATCAATTCCATCATAACGATTTGCTACTATTGCTATAGCTTTTGGGTGGGAAACAAATGACTGCTTTGATTTTTCAATTTGTTCTGTCTTGAATATTTGATAATCTATTTTTGATTCTTTAATAATCTTATCAATTTCACTTTCACTACGATCATCTGGTACAAGTACCAGCGCTCTAGGTGCTTCTTTAATTAATTCAATTGCTAATTTAAGTGTAGCTTTGTCATCAAGACATCGTTCTGGAAACATGAATAACCTACGACCAATTCCTTGCTTATCCCAACCTTCTGGTATAGATAAACGAACAATTTTTTCAACACCTGTTAATCTTTCAAGTTCTCCCCCTTCTCCCAGTGTCGCCGACATATATATTCGTTGTTTTGCATTTGAAAATGCTTGATGAGTAAGAGTAGGTGGGATGACAGGACGAATTAAAAAGTTGCTATAGCTACTATATATATGACAAGCAAATAATTTGTCTCGTATAACTGACCAAGAATATTTAAGGTCATTGTCACCCTGAATATGCTCATCAAGTATTGCTCGTATTTCGGGCAATCTCTTATAAAAATATGGTGTAGGAATTTTTTCTACCCACTGAGTATCTTTAAAATCTTGATAATCACCAAATATACGAGTATAATGCTCGTTAGGTATCAGTTCACGAATTGCAGCAACCATAGCTTTAAAAAGAGCTTGATGCTTTGTTTTATTTCGTTCTATAACAAGAGACCAATGTTGTGCTATGTAATTTTCCGAAGCATGAGCGTCATCAAAGATTATTATGTCAGCATTATCAAAAAATGGATTAATATTAAATAAACTACTATAAGTTGTGACAGCAAGTGTCTCTGCATTTGTATATTCAGCTTTTATAGTAGGCGGATAATCTGTTCGCCCACCCAAAAAAGCATTAGCTTTAATTCCATATTTACTTGAAGCCTGCTCAACTACTTGATTTACAAGCTGGCGAGTCGGGCAAAGATAAACAACTCTGTGATTAAAGTGGCGACGATTCCACTCCCCTATTAAAAGAGCAACTAGAGTTTTCCCACTTCCAGTAGGAAGTTGTATTGCAACATCAGAATTTTTTACAACTCCTTGTTTATCATATTCTCTCAGTTTATAATATTCTCTCAAAATATCAGCTTGGTGAGAGAGTAGTCCTTCAACTTTCCTGTTCCTTAAATCTCGAAAAAGCGCTTCGGGATTTTCTGCTGAAATATTAGATTGACGTATTTTCTTGAATGCCATATTTTTATTCCTTCAAGTAAAAATCTCATACTTG
>JANNFJ010001303.1:0-2875 GCA_031379725.1 Calothrix sp. OTE_75_metabat_31 | reverse complement strand
ATTGGTTAGTGGTCATTGGTTAGTGGTTTTTTGTTCTGCCGTTACTAGTAAATCTTAGTGACGACTGACAACTGACGACTGACGACTGACAACTGACGGCTGACAACTGACGGCTGACAACTGACAACTGACAAGAAACAGTAGACAAATGACAACGAACAAATGACAACGAACGAATGACAACGAACAATTAGGACGGAAGATAGAATTATGGCAAAGCGAATTATATACAACGAAAACGCACGTCGCGCCCTTGAGCGCGGTATGGACATTTTGGCTGAAGCGGTAGCAGTTACCCTCGGTCCAAAAGGTCGTAACGTAGTATTAGAGAAAAAGTTTGGCGCACCTCAAATCATCAACGACGGTGTGACAATCGCTAAAGAAATTGAACTAGAAGACCATGTTGAAAACACTGGTGTAGCCTTGATTCGTCAAGCTGCTTCCAAAACTAACGATGCTGCTGGTGACGGTACAACCACCGCAACAGTATTGGCACATGCCATCGTTAAAGAAGGTTTGCGGAACGTTGCTGCTGGTGCAAACGCAATTTTATTGAAGCGCGGTATTGACAAAGCGACCAACTTCCTGGTTCAAAAAATCGCCGAACATGCTCGTCCCGTAGAAGATTCCAAAGCGATCGCGCAAGTTGGAGCAATCTCGGCTGGTAACGACGAAGAAGTCGGTAACATGATTGCCCAAGCAATGGATAAGGTGGGTAAAGAAGGTGTGATTTCCTTGGAAGAAGGAAAATCCATGACCACCGAGTTAGAAATTACCGAAGGTATGCGCTTCGATAAGGGTTACATTTCCCCTTACTTCGCTACCGATGCCGAGCGCATGGAAACCGTATTCGACGAGCCTTACTTGCTCCTCACCGACAAAAAAATCGGTTTGGTTCAAGATTTAGTGCCCATCCTCGAACAAGTTGCTCGTTCGGGTCGTCCTTTAGTAATCATTGCTGAAGACATTGAGAAAGAAGCGCTAGCAACCTTGGTTGTTAACCGTTTGCGCGGTGTCCTCAACGTAGCTGCTGTCAAAGCACCTGGATTTGGCGATCGCCGTAAAGCTATGCTCGAAGATATCGCAGTATTGACCGGCGGTCAATTAATCACTGAAGATGCTGGCTTGAAGCTTGACGCTACTAAGCTCGATATGCTAGGCAAATGCCGCCGCATCACAATTACCAAAGACAGCACCACTATTGTTGCTGAAGGTAACGAGCAACCAGTGAAAGCGCGTTGCGAACAAATTCGCCGTCAAATGGAAGAAACCGAGTCTTCCTACGACAAAGAAAAACTTCAAGAGCGTCTTGCTAAACTTTCGGGTGGTGTCGCAGTAGTAAAAGTTGGTGCTGCAACCGAAACCGAAATGAAAGACAAGAAATTGCGCTTGGAAGATGCTATTAACGCGACCAAGGCAGCGGTTGAAGAAGGTATCGTTCCTGGTGGTGGTACTACCTTGACCCATCTTTCCCCTGAGTTGGACAAGTGGGCAAGCGCTAACCTCAAAGAAGAAGAGTTGATCGGGGCAATGATTGTTGTCCGCGCATTGGCTGCTCCTCTGAAGAGAATTGCTGAAAACGCCGGACAAAACGGTGCAGTAATTGCTGAACGTGTGAAAGAAAAAGAATTCAACGTTGGTTTTAATGCTGCAACCAATGAATTCGTTGACATGTTTGAGGCTGGTATCGTTGACCCTGCGAAAGTAACCCGTTCTGCACTCCAAAACGCGGCTTCCATCGCGGGCATGGTGTTGACAACCGAATGTATCATTGTTGACAAGCCAGAGCCGAAAGATGGCGCACCTGCTGGCGCTGGCGGCGGTATGGGCGGCGACTTTGACTACTAAATTTGAGTTCTAAAGGCAGGTATATTATCTGACCTAATATAAATATAGCTCTCTCCGGTTGGAGGGGGCTATTTTTTATTAACCACATAGACGCTACGCTTTTACAATAGTATGATTCGTGAAACGAAAAGCAAAATTATAAATTGGAGACAAAAGCGATGCACAGTATAAAATTGCGATCGCATGTGGGGAAAGATGGAATTTTACATTTAGAAATTCCAGTAGGTTTAACAGATAAAGAAGTAGAAATCATGGTGATTTATCAACCACTCGAACCCGCAACACAGCAGAAAACGTCAGAAGAATTAGGTTGGCTTCCTGGTTTTTTTGAGCAGACGGCTGGTTGTTTGCAAGATGAACCTTTGGTGAGATATCCCCAGGGTGAATATGAAGAAAGGGAGCTACTAGGATGATTTATTTATTAGATACCAATGCTTGTATTGTTTATCTAAATCGTCCCATATCTGGTGTACGCCAGCGATTAATGGCGTTATCACCACGAGATATTGTTGTTTGTTCTGTTGTCAAAGCTGAACTATTTTATGGTGCAATGAAAAGTAACAATCCGGGACGCACCTTAGCTTTACAAGAGGTGTTTCTCAACAATTTTGTATCATTAAGTTTTGATGATATAGCCGCGAGAATATTTGGTACAATTCGTGCCGAGTTGACTGCACTTGGTACACCAATCGGTCCTTATGACTTACAAATAGCTGCAATTGCGTTAGCAAATAACTTAATATTGGTTACGCATAACACGCGGGAATTTAGCAGGGTAAATGGTTTACAAATAGAGGATTGGGAATAGGAATAGCGAAACCTAATAAAACGCGATTAAAGGCAAGCGCTGACTTCCGTGCTAGTACCTTAAACTCAACACTACGAACTTATGTACTCTCAACAATTGTAGGGTGCGTTACACTCCCTTAATGCACCAACTCTTACTAAGAGTTAATTTATCATCTAATCTTAAAAATTAACTAAAAAACAGCAAATTAAGAAAATGGATTACATTAATAAAATAAAT
>JANNFJ010000137.1:0-1711 GCA_031379725.1 Calothrix sp. OTE_75_metabat_31 | reverse complement strand
ATTTATTGTTTCCACACCTCGTTTTTGCGCAATCAAGGCAATGTTACTGGCGGGGTCCACCCCGAGAATTTTGGTGCCATTGGATCTAAATGCCTCCAGTAAAACACCGACATTACTTCCGATATCCACTACAAGATCGTTTGAATTAAGGTTTAGCCGTTCAGTTGTAGTTTTTGCAAATTCAGCCCAGTGGGCATGCCCGGTCCTTGTGACAGACGATTCATAAGGATAATCGTGCCTGTATAATATCTCTGGAGAAACCACATGGCTAAGTTGAACCAATCCACAGTCAATGCATAGCAAAACTTCAAGAGGGTAAAATAGTACCGGTTCGTGCAATTGTTCTTTGCGGCGAAATTGGTCAGACGGAGGGGTATATCCCAAATCAAGAAATTGTTTTAAGTTTAGGCTCTTGCACATTCGACAAATCATTTTATACTCCTTTTAAGGTATTATATTCAATGATTTCGAAATATTCGAATTAATTACACAACGGATATAAACGAATTGGCTTTGGTTTCAAGTGATTTTATTTATGTGGTGTTGGGCTATATGTAAAGCGGCCACAGTGGGAAGGCTTGTGATTTGGCCATGCTCAACCATGGATGTCAGTTGTTCCCAGGTAAAATAATCAATTGACAATTCCTCCGTTTCATCTAAACTTGGAAAATCATCCATGTGAGTGTCGCTTGCCAGGAAAAAGTGGGTTCTTGAGTTTCCGCGATTATTATCTAACACAAGGCTGGCTAAGTGAATCCACTTAGATGCTGTTATGCCGGTTTCTTCTAATAGTTCGCGTTTTGCGCACAGGATAGGTTCTTCGTTGATATCCAGGTATCCACCCGGTAAATCCAGGCTGAAAGATTCCAGCCCATGTTTGTATTGACGTGCCATTGGAATGCCTTTATTAGTTAGTGCAACTATAAGAGCATATTCCCTCTCTTCCCAGGTAATATACCCATCAATGCGTACCCCGTTGGGCAAGATCACATCTTGTTCGCTTAGATAAAGCCAAGGACGCCGGTCGATTAGCAATGTGGACTTTAAAACCTTCCATTTAGCGGTTGTCATAAAATTTTCAAGCTCCTCCGAAGATTTCTGATGGGATTTATTCGCGCTGTTTTGATGGCTGGAAAATATAATCTATCCAAGCTTCGGTTCAATGTTGAAAATTAATTAATATTTGAAAAATTTCCCAGCCTTCTATTAAGAGGCTTCCTGATTGATTAATAAAATTTGCAAACAACGAAAAAAAGGTGGTTTATCTTCAGGAATTATTTCAATGCATTGTTTTGAGGTTTTTTATTGAGGTCATATTTTAGCCTGAATTATTTGATTAACGTTAATTGTTTTATAAGTAGAGAAAATATTAAAGATTTTTCAGAATAATTTATCTGTACTTCAGCAAATGTAGTAAAATCTATAAGTCAGAAACAAGAAATGCAACCCTTCTATAAGTTATTATTTATCCTGGAGAATACCAAATGACAACCGTTCGAACTGATGTTTTTAAAATTGGCGATAATTTTGCAACCCTGCTGGGCGATGAAGTTATGGTGGGGCAGGTTGCTCCGGAATTTACTTCAGTTGTGCCTGGCTGGGCGGCCGTAAATCCATTACAGGAATCAAAAGGTAAAGTAATAATATTATCCGCTGTCCCTTCATTGGATACTGATGTTTGCGATCGCGAAACCCGCCGCTTTAACGTGGA
>JANNFJ010001279.1:0-4375 GCA_031379725.1 Calothrix sp. OTE_75_metabat_31 | reverse complement strand
TCGAGAGGGCTAGAATCCGGGTTTCTTCAAAAAACCCGGATTCTTTAAACCCCCCAGAATTTATGACATGAAGCATTGTACGTGTCATAAGTTCTGATGGGTTACTGTAGTGCGAGCATCTTGCTCGCGTATGATATAAAGCGAGCAAGATGTAAGCCCTGCGGGCTGGCTTTGCCTACGCACTACCCATCAAAATTAATGACACGAACCATTACGGACACGAAGACGCAAGCTGTCTATGGTAAGATTTTTTATTTACCACCATCACAGAGATACTGAGTAAACAAAACTAATCCTCGATTATTACGAAAAATTACAATAAATCCGAAAAATCTCAATTACATATTGTATAGCCTTGTATGGCTTCAACAAAAATAGTCGAAAGCAAGAAGAAACTAAAAACCGGACTGAAATTACTCCTTGGTTCGGGACTTTTAGCTTTGGTAGGTGGTGGTAGCTGGTTGATTTACATTCAAAATTCCGGTAAATCTTCCAGTGGTATTGCAGTACCAATGACAACCGCAGACCGAGAAAACATCGAAATTACAATTAATGAAAGTGGTGCTATGCAACTCGGAGGACAACGAGACTTAAAGTCTCCAGGCGAAGTTACGGTAGACAAAGTACTAGTTAAAGTCGGAGATACAGTCCAAGCAGGACAACAATTATTAGTTCTCCGCAACCCTCAACAACAAAGTACCGTTGCAAATCAAGATTTGACAATTCGCAAACAAGAGCAAACTTTAGCACGTAGTCGTGAGAAAGTTACGGAGGCCAAAGATAAGTTAGGGGTAATACAGCAAGAAGTCAGGCAACCCGTTAAACAACAATTCGATATTCGTAAAACAGAATTTGAACTCGTGCGTAGTCGTGAAAAAATTGTCGAAGCAAAACGAAAGCTGGCAACGGCAGAACAAGAAGCGCGATCGCCCACCAAACAAGTATTTGAGATTCAAAAATCAGAATTAGAGTTAGCACGCAGTCGTGAGAAAATCACAGAAACAAAAGAAAAGCTCGCGGTTGCACAAAAAGAATTGCAAAATTTGGAAGTTTTATCAAAAAAGGGGTTTATTGCTGGTACTGAGTTGGTAGCACAGCAAACAGCTGTTCGTGAGGCAATGATTAATGTCAAAGATGTAGAGTTTGACGTTCGCACTAAAACTATTGAACTTCAGCGCCAAATTTTGGAAGCGAAACAGGCTACAGAACCCCAAACAAAGGTATTAGACGCACGGTCAGTACTGAGAGATGCCGAATCAGAACTCAACTCTAAAACCTTGGAGTTTCAACGTCAGAAAATTGAAAACAAACTCCAAACCGAACTCCAAGAAAAACTCTTAAACGCACGTGCAGAAGTCAAAAATGCACAGTCAGATGTGGAAACTCAAGTTAGCGAACTCCAAAAGCTAGCAATAGAGCGCAAAACTTTAGAAACGCAAACTCAAAACAACTTTGTCACCGCCCCCATAACGGGGAAAATACTTAATGTCAAAGCTAAAAATGGTGACGGTATTAAGTCAGGAGAGACTTTAATTACCCTTGGCAATCCCTCGCAAGAAATAATCAATCTACAATTAGGGACACTTGATGCAGCTAAGGTTAAAGTCGGTCAATTAGCCAAGGTAAAAGTTATTGGACCTAAATCCCAAGAATATACAGGTAAGCTGCAAGATATACAGCCCCAAGCAATTACCGACGAGACTGGAAGTGGGGCTTCTTCTGGTGGTGGTTCATCCCAAGCAAAAGTTTTGGCAACGGTAACACTCTCACGACCAACTCGTACTCTCATACCCGGTAGCCAAGTCAGTGTCGAAATTATTGTCGAGCAACGAAAAAACGTAGTTGCTGTAAATTTAGAAGCTATTCAACGTAGTGAAGGTGAACCATTTGTCTGGATTAGCGATAAGCATTCCCTAGCACAAAAGCAAAAAGTCACCCTTGGACTCGAAAGTACTACCAAAGTTGAAATCAAATCTGGTTTAAAAGTTGGTGACAAAATTCTTCTCCCCGGCCCCGACATCACCTTAGAGCCAGGAAAACCAGTTACCGAGGCACCACCGGATGCAGCACCACAGCCAACACCAGGTAAACCAGAGAATCCTTAATTTTTTATTTATATGTCTCTCTCACCTCAAGACCTAATTATTCTTACCTGTAAATCATTAACTGGGAATTGGGTACGCTCCACATTGACTAGTTTAGGTGTATTTATGGGTGTCGCAGCAGTAAATGCCACACTCCAAGTTGGAGATATTAGTCGTGCATTAATTAAACAGCAACTTTCTAAACGAGACGCACCTCAAGTCACCCTTAGCGTTTTTTCACCAGAGGGTAGGGAACCGAAATTAGAAGATTTAGAATTTTTACGCCGTCGTTTGAAAAATTATCAGCTAATTAGTGCTTCTAACTATGCGGGTTTTTCTGAGTCAGTAATTTATCAAGGTGAAGAAGGTAAACCAATGATGCTGGCCGTAACTCAAGATTACCTACCAGCTACAGGTAAAAAACTTATTAAAGGACGATATTTTAATGCTGCTGATTTGGAAAATTATCGACCTGTTGTAGTCATTGATAAATTTCTCACAGATAAGCTATTTAAAAACGAAGAACCTTTGGGTAAATTAATTTTTAGCTCAGGTAAATCTTACCAAGTTATTGGTATCGTAGAAACAAAACAAGGCTTTGGTGAAGAACCAAAAGGTGAATTAATAATGCCAATGTCAACCTATAGTGCATTGACAGGAAGCCAAACTTTTCAATCAATTTGGATACGTCCTCGCAAAGAGGAAGATATGAATACATTGAAGTCAGAAGCAGAAAAACTATTAAAGTCGCGCTTTCCTGGTGCTGAAGTATATGCTTTTGCCAATATTGAAGATATCTTAATGCAAAAACAGACTTTTGAGTTAGCTTCACGCGGATTAAATGTTGTTGGCATAATTGCACTGTTAATTGGTGGAGTTGGAATTACAAATATTACAATTGCTTCGGTTATTGAACGCACTGCCGAGATTGGCTTAAGAAGGGCACTTGGTGCCACTCAATCTGAGATATTAATGCAATTTATTCTCGAAGCAGCACTTCTAAGTTTAGTTGGAGGAATTTTAGCTATTGTATCAGTTAATACTGTTGTCATAGTGGTTACTCAAGTATTTAGTTTTCCCTATCAATTAGAAATCCAAACAGCGGTTTTGTCTTTAGCTGCTGCTTTATTAGTAGGTGTAGGAGCTTGTTTTTTTCCTGCTATCCGTGCGTCCCAACTCGACCCGGTTAAAGCTTTACGTGAAGGGTAATTTTATTATTATAATTATTAGTGGTGTTAGTATGAATTGCTCAATCCAAACAGGGCTTAGACGATTTTCTCGCCCAATTATTATATTACTTAGTATTGTTTATTCGACAAGTGCCGGAGCTAATAATCAGTTCCCACGCACTTTTGAAACTGTACCGGTTAAACCTACAGTTCAGCCAACAAATATATCAGTACCTAAAAAGCCACAGCTTCAACTTGCTCTTGCAAATGTTGTTTATCTAGTTATTGAAAATAATACAAGTATTAAGAACGCTTATTTGGATAGAATTGCTCAAAAAGGTGATTTAGCAGTTCAGGAAGATAAATTTGTTCCTGATTTTACTCCCACTATATCAGTCAACGTTAATCAACTAGGCAGAAATGGTCTGACATCCGGTTCTTTAGATACTAGTCTCGGTGCTAGAGTCGTCATGAAAATTCCGACGGGTGCAGAGGTTACCTTTAATTGGACAGCAGATGCTCAAACTTCAAATGTCAATTCAAACCTCAATTCAAACCTAAATAATATTGGTGGGAGCATTAATGATAGTAGTTTACGGCAAAACTTGGAACTCAAATTAAGTCAACCATTATTAAAAAATGCTGGCACACGAATTAATCAAGCTTCTATTGACCTGGCACGAATTACTGAAAAGGCTAACATCGAAAATTTAAAATCTACTTTGAATGATACGATTACAGGAGCTATTATTGCCTATCGAGATTTAATCCGCGCTCAAGAACGAGTCAAAATTGAACAATTATCATTAAAAAATGCTCAAGATTCTCTAGAAATCAACCAAGCTTTAATTCAAGCAGGTAGACTAGCACCTGTTGATATTATTCAAAACCAAACAGATATAGCTAACCGCCAAGTATCTTTACTATCTGCTCAAAACGACCTAGAATCTAGAAGATTAGCACTATTAGCAATTTTAGATATTGACAAAAATACGAATATTGAAGCTGAAACGGTTCCTTCAGTAAAACCAGTAGCTTTAGATATAGATAAACTTAGAGAAATAGCACTTTCTACTCAACCTGGGTACTTACAGGCACAGTTTAGCGTTGACCAAAATAAAC
>JANNFJ010000130.1:0-3025 GCA_031379725.1 Calothrix sp. OTE_75_metabat_31 | reverse complement strand
GGTTTTGAAGTCGGTAACAGCAATTTGATGATTAACCATTTTGCTAGCGACTTGCACCCCAGTGGTAGCAACTTCGACTAAATCACCAACTAAATTAAGTTCCTCTTTATGGAGCGTAGCAATTTTACGTTTTTGCTTAACACGGTCAACACGTACATCTAATAAATTATTTTGACGTTGGATTCTTAACTGGATGTCATTTCTTTGTTTTGCTGATATCCCTTCACCCAATGAATCATCAACATCATCATTTGACGCTGACATATGACCTTGTATATCGGTCAACTTCACCCCATAACTCGATGCTATTTCACTGGCTTGACCTAATACTTGACCGTGTTCGTCAGTGACAAAAGATGAACCACCTGTAAGGGCTTGACGGACGGTCTTAGCACCATTAACAGTCCCTCTTACTCCATTGCCGATTCCCTGCACACCTGACGCTATATTTTGGGCTGTCTGCCCTACCTTTGAGGCTATATCTGAAGCTGTTTCTAATGGATTTGAGGCAGTGTCAACGTCTGGAGTATCAAAATGCTTGGAACCCGTTAAACCGCCCTTTTTACCTCGATTCGACTGTTTTAAGTTTGCACCTGTAACTGTGCCTGTAGTTCGTGCCATAATAATAATTATCCTTTTTCAGTTTCTTGATTTAGGTGGATGGGTGCGGGTTAGGGTGATAACTGCCCGCACTTTTGATTTATTCGCAGTCGCCGTTAACTTCATTTTCTGCCCGGTCATAGTACGAGTAATTCGTTTCTCCAAGGAACAGAGCAAAACCTTTTAGAAAGTTTGCCCGTGTTGCCGCTCGCATATACTCTTCAGAATCCACATTCAAATCATGCCAAGCATCGGCAAAATGTCTATAAGCGGTTTCACTTACCCAGTTGGCTAATTTTGGACAGTTCATAATTTTTAATCTCGATAAGGTGTACTAGGTAATCGCAGTCAAAACTTTTAAGTTAATCTCTCCAATTCTCAAATAATTCGCGTTCAGCATCGTCCAGAGTCAAGCCAAAATCAAAGTTTTTAGAATCCACCCAAGCCATATATAGAAAGTTGCCAGTGTTCCCAAATTCGTGATAACAGAGTGATTTATTGTGTACTCGCATTGTGTAGAAGAAAATTTTATATTCATCGATGATTTTCTGATTGAAATAATGTGGTTGAGTAGATGCCAAATTTTTATAAGTTTCACTAGCAGGTTTGATTTGTTCGACTGTTGGTTTATCTGCAATTGATGTCAAAGCACCTTGTAAAGTCTGCTTAAAACCACCACAGAAATAACCCCCAGTCGGGCATCTTTCAAGCTTGATACTTTTGCTAGCCGCAATTGGTAATAGTCGGTCAAAGGTTATGCGAGGCGTGGGAAGGTCACAATAGAGAGTTTCTTTATTCACGTCTTGAACTACGCCGTTAGAGTAGTAAGTCACATTCACGCAATTTTCAAGTAGATTAACCCGGTTTTCTTCGTAAGCATCCATTGGCGGTTCGTAGGAAGTCGAGAAACCTGTATATGGGTCTACACCTTTGGGATAGGTAGGAACTTCATCAACTGCGGGTACTTCATCAACTGCGGGTACTTCGACCACTTCAACTTCTTGCTGTAATCTGTCGTATTCGGCTTGAAGTAAGAAGGTTTTAGCGTTGAGCTTAACTTTCACGTCGTAGCCTTGGTCACGGAGAGTTTTGAGGACTTGCTGTAATTGGTAGTGAGAGTGTGTCATCTGTCGTTATCCTTATATGTAGTTTGTCGCGGTGTTCGTTTTCCGCTCTTGAATACCAATATAAACCAATCAACTAGCAATTGCAATGCTTTTGCTATACACGTTTCTTATGGATTAGTCGCAAATATATAAAGCAATCGTATATCATTAGCATAGCTATTGCTCGGATATTAGATTACAATGAACTAGCATAAGCCAACCAAATGTATGATTATATGAGGATTAAAATAATGGTAGCCTTATTAGAATTTATGACTCGGAAGAGAAAACCAGTAGGTTATCGACTTGATGAAGTTGTTATAGAAGCGCTTAAAACACTTGCTAGAAATGAAAACACAAGTGTTAATCGATATATTGAAACCCATTTTTTCCAACTGGCTAAAGAAAAAGGTTTGATTAAAAATAATATCGAGTTATTAGGCGAGACAAGGGGCGGCGACACCACTATTAAAGAGGAGATATAAACCAATGACTAACACCAACAGTAACGATGATATCCGCGAATTAATCGCACAACTCGCACGCAAGCAACTAAAAACTGAAAGTGCTATCGAAAATACTCAATACCAATTAGAAGAGTTAGTAAAAGAAGCTGGGAACGTCTCAGGACTAAGTTCTGTATTATATGAAGCTGTTACGGAAATACGCGAAAATACCGATGAATTAAAACGTAACTTTCAACAACATCAAGAAAACTTTAACCAACATCAACGCAATTTTGAGGAAATTATCCGAGAACAAAAACAAAGTACAGAGCGCATAGTTCAAGAAAATCAACGCGGGAATACTGCGGCTTTGGATAGATTAGAAGCGATTTTACTAAAACTAATTGAGAGAGGTTAAGAAACGTGACAATACCAACTAATCTTATGGATTTTAATAATCACATGTTAGATTGGCTTAAATTTTTACAGGATACTTGTGAAGTAAATGAAATTTTCATTGATTTTGACGACTATAAAAACCTCACAATCGAACAAAATTTAAAATTAAACATTTTGTTTACAAGGTCATCAAACACGAGATTTGTATTAAAATCAGACGAACTAAATTATGCTGATATGGATGCAATTACTTTACTAGTTGAAATAGGTAATCATCCTAACGACCAAGTAAATTTGCAAGACTTTAAAGAAAATTGTTTACTAGCCAATATGTTGAATAATAATCCATCCTCAAATAGTTAAAGAGCAAAGGTTTGAATCTTCCCCCTAACCCTACCCATCGCCCACACCCTAGCCCATACCCTAGCCCACACCCAAACCCCTAACCCTTCCCACACCCTAGCCCTTCCCCAT
>JANNFJ010001252.1:0-4182 GCA_031379725.1 Calothrix sp. OTE_75_metabat_31 | reverse complement strand
CTCTGGTTCAATTTGTTGTAATAATTCGGTTTGTTCGTGAATCTGCTGCTGTAACTGACTCCAACGTTCCTGTAACTGCGCTTGTTCAGTGCGTTGCGGTTCCAAAATTTGCAGCAAAGACTCAATTTGACGATTGAGAGTAGTTTGTTGCTGTACCCAAGCTTCGGAAGCCGAAGCAATTTCGGTCGCAGCAGTACGGGAATTTTCCAAATCTACTTGAGTGCGATCGCATTGTTGCTGACAATAAATAATCGCATCCCTTTCCAAAGTTTGTGCTTGGGCAATTTGTTCGAGATTTTGTTGGTGTTGTTCAATTTCTTGCTGATTATTCTGGAGTTTCCTAGCAGTTTCCCGCACTTGTGCATCCAACTCCCCTAACCGACGTTGAAGTTGCTTCTTTTCAGCTTCCTGATTAGCTAACTTAGACTGCGTTGCCAAAAGCTGTTCGTCACCCAAAGCTTTGAGGTGTGCATTAAGTTCCTCAAGCTGAATATTTTTCCGGTCTATCTCATTATTTAAATTAGCAAGCTGTTCCCGAAATTCAGTACTTTGCCTATCCCCAGCTTGAATTTGCATTTGCAACCTATCCTGCTGGTTCTGCAAAGTCCTCCAAGACAAAACAGCTTCCCATTTTTGCTTTTCGAGAAACTCAACCCGCAACTTCTGATACTTCTCGGCTTTCGCTTTATCCTGCGAGAGTCTTTCGCACTGCGTCACCAACTCCGACTCAATAATTCGACAACTATCTTCCTTCTCCTTAACTTCCTCCAAAGTCTCCTTAGCTTGCCGAATCTTCCGGTCAAACGTAGCAACCCCTGCCAACTCGTCAATAATTTCTCGACGTTCCCGTGCATTCATTGAGATAATACTCGTAACGTCACCTTGAAGAACAACATTATACCCATCCGGATGTACCCGTAAATGTTCGAGTTCCTCATGTAACTCCGTCAAAGTACTCGAAATACCATTGATATAATAATTCGACGTATAAGTACCCGTCTGCGTTACCCGCAACCTGCGAGTAACACTCCAATCCTCCCCCGGTTTAGCACGGATTTTTTCCTTGCGAGTCTTGTCATCCTCACTAATTTCTTCTGGTTGGGGTTCCTCCGTCTCCTCATCGACCAAATCATCATCAAGGACAGTTATAACCAAATCATCTTCGGTTAACTCATCCGGTTTATGGTCAGATAAATCAAAAGTCACCGTCACACTAGCTTCAACCGTCGCACGTCCTTTGCTAACCTGAGTAGTATTCACCAAATCTGGCAACCTATCGGCACGCATCCCCTTAGAACCTGCCAAACCCAGACAAAATAACAAAGCATCAAGAATATTCGACTTTCCCGAACCATTCGGTCCAGACACGACAGTAAACCCCGGCAGTAAAGGGACAGAAGTAGTACCACCGAAGGACTTGAAATTGGTAAGTTCAACGCGCTTTATGTGAACCATTGGCGCTGGATATCCGGACTAATAAAGTAAAAGTGTACCAATTAATGTCATATTCGCAACAGGGAAATATTGTAATCAAAGAAAAATAATTTAAATTTACGCTAACCTCACCCATATTATAAACCTTTACCCAATTACACAGGCTACCTCATGTGGAAACTAATCCCTAATCCTCGCTTGCATCAAGTACCAGGTTTAAAATAATCGATTAATCGATCTCCAGAGTCGGCACGAATTAAGGCGACTACAACGTCGGGTAAAGCAGTAAAACTAGGTATAATTAGGTAACGGGGTTGCCAAGAAGGTTGAAACTTCTCTTTGTATGCTCGTAAACCTTGGAAATGATAGAAGCGTTCGAGGTGTTCGTAAAGATAGCGGGTAACCTTTTCAATTCTAGTATTTTGCAAATTTTCTCCGATTCCCGATAATGCAACTAAACCAAGATTAAAAGTGTCGTAACCGCATTCTTTGTAATGTTGAAACATTGATATAAATAGATAGTCCATCGTCCCATTCTCGACGGTGTGACGATGACGCATGAGGTCGTTTGTAACTTCGCTAAGTTGGTACTCAAAAATTATATTTGTAAAAGCTGCGATTTCTCCTGTACTGGACTCGACTGTGACAATTTCACATTCGCGCAAATATGCTTCATCAAACCAACCAAGAGAAAATTTCTTTTCCGAACCTTGGACGTTTTGTAACCATTCATCGCTAATAGGTTTTAATTGACGTAATAAGTTATTACTAATTGGAGGTTTATAAAACTTGGTTTCATAGCCCATTTTATTTATACGGTTGAAAGCTGTACGCAGGTTCTTGCCCGCTTTCCCTTGCATCGTAAACTTTTTCAGGTCAACTACTGCTTCTTCTCCAATTTTTAAAACTCTAAATCCCAGCGTTTTATAAAGTTCAATGTTGTTAGGAAGAGTCTGGTAAAATGCTGGATACCAGTCATTACGCTGACAAAACAGATCGAATCCGACCAATACTTCTTTGAGGTCGCTGGCAGGCCCAATCGGGTCTCCAAGTGCGATCGCACCTCTTCCTTTGGATACATAGGCGATTACACTGTCACCAGATGGACTAAAATAGTAGCTTTTATCATTTAATAATGTAAAAGCTGCAAGTGATGAACATCCGTATTTTTCTACAATATCTTTAGCTTTAAGTTTTTCTTCTATTGCTATGGTATTCCGTAGAAAAACTGGTTGTAATAGTAAGAATAATGCATATGTAAATGTGCTAGCGGCTATTACATAAATTGAGTTGGCAAAGAAATACCCAAATCTTGTTTTCGGTTGCAATCCCCAATTATCCTCAGTAAAGAACATCGCCAAGGTTTGCAAAATGGCATCGCGCCAATTGAAGTTTTCCGAAAATTTCCCATCTAATAAATAGAATCCAATTGTCCCATAAGCAATGGTGAATAATAATGCACCAATTAATACTCGTACTCCCCGTGCAATTGATGGTGAGTCGGAACGTGCTGTAAATACATTTCGCATCACAATTAACTGTACTAACAACACGCTTGAAAGCAAGCTTTCCTCATAATCTAATCCTTTGAAGATATGACTAATAATCGAAATAATTAATAAGCTAACTGTGATTAACCAAGCAACTCGTTTGCGTCTTAATAAATTAGTTGCTAGAGTCAGTAAAATAAATCCTGTCATTGCTGCAAATACATGACCGCTAGCACGAATTTCAAAAGGTAAAAATTGCTTTAAAAAATGGTTCCGTTCGTAAAGGTTAGGAGTTACAGAAGATACAAGATTGACTATACCTACTAAAGCAGTTAATAGTGATGCACTCCACAATCCAAATTTAATTTTTAATTGATGATTCATTGGTTTTTGGTTATTCAATAATTAGTTTTTTCTCTAACTCCTAACTCTTATTTTTTTCAAACTGACTCCCTACGTATAAAAGTGAATCTTTTAGATGCTTGTGAAAGTAGTTCCAACCAATATCAGCACCTGATAAGCCATGTCCACCAGGAAATTCATAAAAAACATTTTCGACACCAAGTTTATTTAATGTTTCATGGAACATCTTAGTTGAGGCAAGTAAGTCAGTATCATTTTTCCCTGCATCCAAATACACTCGCAGTTTCTTTAACTCCTGATTTGGTAATTTCTGTACAAATAGCTGAGGACTATTTTCTGCACCACTACTATCAGTAAAATACCCACTATGACTAAACAAAATATTAAAATTATTCAGATAACGTAAGCCAATATTAAAAGCACCCCACCCTCCAGATGATATACCTCCCAAAGCCCAATACTTCGGTTCTTCTAGAGTAGAATAGCGAGATTTTACAACTTTAACTAACTCGGAACCAATCAAAGTTGCAATCTTACCATTGTTGCCATCAAAATATTGCGGGTCGTACAACGGACTTGAACCGCGTAAATCATTACCATCTGGTGTAATTACAAAAACAGGTGGTAATTTTTTAGTTTTATATAATTCACTTAATACATTAATTATGGCGTATTTATCAGCATATGCACGGGCATTGTCGTGACCTCCATGCAATAAAAATATGACTGGATAACGCTTTCGAGAGTTTGGATTATAATCTGGAGGGAAAATTACTCCATATTCACGAGTTCCCCCCATCGCTTCACTTTTAAAGCTGTCAACTTTAAATGTTAGTTTAGATTTGATGCTGGCATCCACAACCTCTTGAGGAGGGTCAAATTGGGGCGCACCTAG
>JANNFJ010001246.1:0-4067 GCA_031379725.1 Calothrix sp. OTE_75_metabat_31 | reverse complement strand
TTCTTATGCCAAGGCTAATTCATTTTGGATTTATCCAATCATATTTGGAGCAATGCTACTGGGTGGAGTGGCTGCCACCACTTTATCAATATATTTTTCCAACAATGGATTAATCGCAGCGCTCTCCTTCGTAACAGGTGGCTTGTCGCTCGGAATCCCATTGGATAGATGGGTGGATGGGCATTTAGTACGACTTGAACCAAAGAGGGCAAAATAATGAGGTCAAAGCGATACTGCTTGGTTGCGTGAATTTTTAGCGATATAAAGAACATTAGCAAATTATGAAAACAAGAAAATTAGTAGTTTTTCTGATATTTTTATTCACAGCTTTAAGCCTGAGTATTGTCGGTATATTTTCGCCAACCGGATTAGCTCAAAAGCAAGTTTTTGCATCAACCCAAAGTGCAAGGCTAGACGAAAGAATTCGGCGAGTCGAAAACAGGAAATTAATGAGTCAGGCGACCGGACAGCCGACATTTGAGTTGTTCGCCGAATCAGAAACCGACTTTTTTCTAAAAGAGTCTGAAACGGAAATTAAATTCGTCAAAAACACTCAAGGAAAAGTTACGGGATTAGTTTCACGGGAACGCGACCGCAATATATTTGTTCAAAAAATTAAGTGAAACAATCTGCCATGAATAAATTAAAACTTTCCGGTGTATTACTCTTTCTTCCTGGTTCATTTGCTTTAATGGGCATTATTACCGCCGAAGCGTTGTATCCATCTGGCACTGGCTACACAACTTTTAACAGCGAAATAAGCTCACTTGGTGCAACCAAACCCCCCAACAGCTTAATCTATCAGCCTTCTTCCAGTATTTTTAATATCACTATGCTGTTATCAGGGCTGATGACTTTAACAGCAACATTTTATCAGCATAGATATTTCAAAAAACTGCTTTTGGGCATCCCGCTTGCTCTATTTGGTTTGGGTTTAGTGGGCATTGGCATTTTTTCCGGTGACAAAGCTCCTTATCATGGAATGTTCTCAATGCTTACATTTTTATCTGGTGGATTGTCAGCGATCGCATCTGCCAAAGTTGCTTCAGCACCTTTCAAATATATCGGGATTTTATTTGGTTCAGTTACATTACTTACATGGTTTGCCGCTATGTTTGTTCCCCACATTATTTTTCCTTTTATCGGCATCGGCGGAACAGAAAGATGGGTGGTTTACCCAATTGTGTTATGGATAACAGGATTTGGCGGTTATTTGATGAATACTACAACCAATAAATATCAAAACAATAAGAAATGAAAACTTCATTTACATCTGAAAAAATTAGATTTTTGAAAATTACAGAGATAACATTTTTTGCAAAAAGTTAAGGAGAAATAAAAATATGAAACAAAAAAAGCAATCACTTAAGCAAATTGGACTTTTTCTAATTTACACTTTTTCTATAACATGGTTATGTTGGTTAATTATTATCATAGGCAACAGATATTTTAATGCTCTTTGGTATGGTGAGCCTTTATTTTGGATACCGATGTTAATTGGCGGTTTAGGACCAGCCATTAGTTCGTATATTATTTATCGACAGTTCAATGAAGATTTTAGTGAAAAATCTTTTGTGAAATTTGTCTTTGGTAAAAAAATAAATAGAAAAGTGTGGCTGATATTTGGATTGTTTTTAATTTGGCGTTTATTTATGGTTTGGATTGCTTTTGGAATCAAGAATCCTATATCCATTCTCTATATATTAATTAGTTTACCAGGACTTATAATTGGAGGTGGATTAGAGGAATTAGGATGGCGTGGGATTTTACAACCTAAATTAGAAAAGGTAATTAATTATTTACCTTCTGTCCTGATTGTGGGAATTATATGGAGTATATGGCATTTGCCATTATGGTTTATAAAAGGGACAGTTCAACAAACTTCATTTCCATTTGGATTATATTTATTAGAAGTAATAATTGTAAGTTCCAGTTTTACAACTCTGTATAAATACACAAATAACTTATTTTTCTGTGTATTAAGTCATGCCTGGTTTAATGGATGTATTTTTGTGTTAGCTTTATATATGGGTAATAATGGAGCCTTGCAGCTAAATTTGAATTGGAAAGTAATTGTTGTTTTTTCCATCGAGCTAATAGTATCTGTCATTTTAGGAATAGCTTACCGTCGTAAGAAACCCATTCTGGGTTAGCAATACTTTCAAAGCACGAAAAAGAACTTCATTTAACAACAATCATGAATAACAGCAAACCAGAAAACCGCTCACCATTAAAATTCTTTCTACTTGTTTATGGACTTTCTATTCCTTTATGGATAATTGAAACAAGAATTGACGTTGAAAGGCTACTGTTGTTAGATTTTTCTATAACAGACATATTAGCTGCATTTACACCATTGATTGCAGCCAGCATTCTCGTTTACAAAGAAGAAGGATTTATTGGTACTAACAAACTGTTTAAGAGAATTTTAGATTTTTCAAGAATCACAAAAAAGATATGGTATGTACCTATCATTTTGCTGCCATTTTTAATATATTTGTTGATATACACAATAATCCACTTCATCGGATTACCTCTTCCAATCAATTTTCATATTCCTTTTATTTCTATCCCTTTTCTTTTCAGTTTATTTTTTCTCGGAGCATCGCTCGAAGAAATTGGCTATATGGGTTATGCCATTGATCCTATGCAAGAACGATTTGGCGCATTGTCAGCAAGTATTCTTGTGGGTATCCCTTGGGCAGTATGGCATTACCCATCAATCGTTCAACAGGGACACAATCTAACTTGGATAGCTTGGGCAACTCTCGGTACAGTTGCTGTAAGAGTTCTGATTGTTTGGATTTACAATAACACAGGAAAAAGTTTATTTGCTTGCATACTATTTCATACTTTGTTGAATGTAGGAAGACCTTTGTTCCCAAGGAATGCAATACATAATCCGTTGGTTGACTATCCTGATGTTCACTATTCAATAATTGCGATTATCGCTGTTATTGTAATCTTTTTATGGGGTTCAAAGACATTAACCCGATATAGATATATCTGATTTTACCACAGCGTTACTATTAATTAAAAAAATGATACTCATCCGAATATTTCGATTCATAGCACTTATGTTAGCTTCGTTCAGCCTTAGTTTGTCTATGACCCATTTGCTAGAGTTGCCGCAACGAATGCAGTTTGATCGGCAACTTTGGGTTAGAGTCACGGTTTTTGAAAATGTTTATAAGTTGTTTGGCTCAGTTGGCGCAGCTTTTGAAATTACAGCGATTCTGACGGCAATTGTGTTGGTATTTCTTGTTCGCAAGCGTGGTTCAACTTTTTACTGGACGTTGAGCGGAGCAATTTTCTTAGTGTTAGCGTTTGTCAGTTGGATCATGTTTATCGCGCCAATGAACGTTGAATTTTCCAAATGGTTGACGAATCCCATTCCAGCAGATTGGACGCGGTATCGGGATCAATGGGAGTATGCACACGCAATTAACGCCTTAATCAAAATTATTGGGCTAAGTTTGCTGGTGATATCTGTACTTGTAGAAACGCCGAAAAAGAGAGCGATCCATTCTGAATAATAATAAGGGTTGTTATGAACTCAAAAACAAAACTAATAGCGCGATTTCACACCGAAAATAGAGAAATTATATGAAAAATGGCACCAAATTGACGCTGATTAAAGTCATTCATACGTTGATATGGGTTTTCTTCAATTTTGTAATTTTCTATATGCTTTATGCCGCAATCGCAAATAAACTCGATATCTGGCTCTGGATTGGTTATGGATTTGTATTTCTAGAAGGACTAACCTTGCTAACTTTTAAATCCCACTGCCCATTAAATCTGCTTGCCCGAAAATACTCAAATTCCACAAAGGACAATTTTGATATTTATCTTCCAAGTTGGCTAGCCAAGTATACGAAGTTAATCTATACAACTATTTTCGGAATCGTTCTCATTATAACTATCTATCAAATTTTGAATTAACAAGTACAGGTAAGTATTATGAGACCGATTCCGAAAATAGTTGTATAGATTAACTTCGTATACTTGGCTAGCCAACTGGGAAGATAAATATCAAAATTGTCCTTTGTGGAATTTGAGTATTT
>JANNFJ010001242.1:0-3203 GCA_031379725.1 Calothrix sp. OTE_75_metabat_31 | reverse complement strand
GCGAGCTAGAAGCTCGCACTACCAAATCTTTTTGAACCCCTCAGAATCTTAACAAACTTGTGTTTATTTCCACTCACTTACATACGCTGAACTTTTATGTAGCCTCCCTGTTTGATTTTAAAAAAATTAGTTTTTCGTAGCGTTATGCTGTTGCCAACACACCTATATATCTTTTAAACCGGATTTATATAATTCATCAAAATGTTTACGATTAGTTAGCTGCAATACATCAATTATTTGCAATTTAATATAGTATTTAAACGCGACGATAAAAGTTTTAGCTGTCAGATGAGTATTGATTTCAGTTATTAAAAGGCTATCGAAATTACTTTTAAATACTAATCAATACTTGTGAAAAAATACAAATAATAGTAATATTTTCATGAAAAAAATGTAGTAATTGAGATTAATGAGGTTCCCTTAAGAGTTTTAAATTATTACTCTAGTATTAAACCAAATTCAACTATAACTAAGTTACTTAATGAGTCCCTTGTTTTAAAAACAAAAGTGCAAGATGTTGAGGAATCTTTTTTATATCCATCTCAAAGATGGGCTTCTTGTAATACAGGAGTTTCTTATGATTTACATAAAATACATTGGTATAGCGATCCTAAACCAAAAGAATATCCACTTTATTGGAAAATATTAGCCGAAAGTAGTTATAAAATTGATTTAGTTGGTAGGTTATGTTGATAATATCTGGTAATTTATAGCCAAATTAGTAAAAATAAGGATATATGAAACAAAAAAAAACACTTACACTGCGTCAGAACTTTTCCTGGACTTTTGTCGGTAATTTCGTATACGCAGCTTGTCAGTGGGGAATATTGATGGTAATAGCTAAACTTGGTAGTCCAGAAATGTTAGGGCAGTTCACATTGGGACTTGCGGTAACAGCACCTGTAATGATGTTTACTAATCTTCAGCTACGATCTGTTCAGGTTACGGATATTAGACATCGATATCTTTTTAGTGACTACCTTGGTCTTAGGATAATCTCTACAGGATTTGCATTAATTTTAATTACAATTATTATTTTCTTAGCAGGGTATCATTCACAAACGTCACTAGTCATATTATTGGTAGGGCTAGCTAAAGCGTTTGAGTCTATTAGTGATGTTTTTTATGGGCTAATTCAGCAGCATGAATACATGAACCGAATTGCTATTTCACTAATATTTAAAGGTAGTCTGTCATTACTGTTATTGAGTATGGGGGTTTACTTATCGAACAATATCCTATGGGGAGTAGTTGGTTTAGCATCAGCATGGTTTGTAGTTCTAGTTACTTATGATATTCGTAGCGGTGTCTCAATACTGAAGTTGTTAGAAAATCAGCAAGATACGGCATTGACATTGCAACCTCGTTGGCATCTTCAAACCTTGAGAGAATTGGTTTGGTTATGCTTACCTCTTGGGTTTGTAATGATGCTCATTTCACTCAATCTAAATATTCCTCGCTATTTTATTCAAATCTATTTAGGTGAACGGCAATTGGGGATATTCGCTGCTACTGCCTATCTGATGATGGCATCAAATATTGTGGTGAGCGCGTTAGGAGATTCAGCCAGCCCAAGGCTAGCAAAATACTACGAGGTGGGAAATAGCGTAGCTTTCCGTGCGCTGATACTCAAGCTAGTAGGTATTGCTGTCTTATTAGGCGGAATAGGTGTACTGTTTGCTCTTTTTTGTGGCAAGCAGATTTTGGTTATTCTTTACAGTTCAGAGTATGCCGAGCATACAAATTTATTTATCTGCTTGATGATTGCTGCTGGTGTCAGCTACATAGCATCTTTTCTAGGCTATGCAATGACGGCAGCCAGATACTTTCGCATCCAAATGCCTTTATTTGCATCTGTCGCAATTATCTCTACCATAGTCTGCCTATGGTTGTTACCTCACCTTGGATTGCTTGCAGCAGCAATTGCACTAATAATTGCTGCTGCTATACAAGCTTGTTTAAGTGTCACAGTAATTATTCATGCATTAAACAAAATTAAACAGATATTTTAAAAAGTATGATAGGAAATAAGCAACTTCCAATACGTATACTTCAGGTTGTTGGCAAGATGAACAGAGGTGGTGCCGAAACATGGTTAATGCATATACTAAAAAATATTGACCGCGATCGCTTTCACATAGACTTTTTGGTTGATACAACACAACAATGTGCTTACGATGACGAAATTCGTAACCTTGGCAGTCAGATCATCCCTTGCCTCAATCCCTTACAGCCTTTGCTATACTCTCACAATTTTAAAAGCATGTACCGCAAGTATGGTTCATATGATATTGTTCATAGTCATGTTCACCATTTTAGTGGCTACATTCTTCTCCTAGCGCAACAGGTCGGTGTACCTATTCGTATTGTTCATAGCCATATTGATTCCTCTGCGCTTGAGGCTAAATCTAAAATACATCGGCGTTTATATCTTGGTTTGATGAAATCTTGGCTTACTCAATATGCAACGTCTGGTTTGGGATGTAGCCACAAAGCTTTAGCAGATTTATTCAGCCCAAACTGGGAATCAGATCCTCGTTGGAGGCTACTTTATTGTGGTATTGACTTAAACACTTTTAAGAAATACGTTGATTCGTCAGCTGTTCGTGCTGAATTAGGTCTACCTACAGATGCATTTGTCATTGGGCATGTTGGGAGGTTTCAGGATCAGAAAAACCATAGATTTATTTTAGATATTGCGGCAGAGATAGCTAAACAAGAACCTAGAATGCGTTTGTTGTTAATCGGCGATGGTATATTACGACAAGAAATAGAACAAAAAGCCGAGCAACTTGGTTTAATCAATAAGATCATTTTTGCCGGTATTCGGTCTGATGTCGCTCAATTAATGATAGGTGCAATGGATGTTTTTCTTTTTCCATCGCTTTACGAAGGACTACCTTTAGTGTTACTAGAAGCACAATCTGCAGGAGTTCCCTGTGTTATTTCGGATGTCATTACAGAGGAAGTAGAAGTTCTTAAACCTTTTTTAAGAAGACTTTCGCTTATGCAATCAGCTTCTGTTTGGGCTAAGGCAATTTTAGCTATTAAAAGCGAAAAATTGAGCATTAATCGAGAAGATGCCCTAAATCAAGTTACACATAGTGCTTTCAATATCCAAAGAAGCGTACAAGAATTAAGTGATGTTTATACTAGTTTAATGCTGTAAAGCTTTTTGTACTCATTGAGATGCTGCCGATAAT
>JANNFJ010000128.1:0-2686 GCA_031379725.1 Calothrix sp. OTE_75_metabat_31 | reverse complement strand
AAATTGGATAGTTAGCAGTACAATACTCGCTAATAAACCGGCAAATATCCCTGGGAATATCTGCGGTATAATAGCCAGATTGATCGAAGTTCTATTCAAGAATGCCTCTGCTAAAGGCGCGGATAATCCAACTTTGTCAGCCAGAACAACACCGATTAACACAGCAGCAGATAACAGAAAAGTAGGTGTAATTAAAGAAAACAGCTTAATAACCCAAAGAGGTAATTGCTGGGTTTCGCTTTCAGCAATTGGTAAGTTCATTCCCAAAAGAGAAATAATCTCCGCTGCACCCATTAGCCACAAAATTGCAAATAGCTTAATCGACATTGCATCAACACCAAATTATAACCAGAACTGACATCGAATGCCTAGTTTAAAGTTTTACAGTTTACCAAGGGTTTCAGAACTCAGTTGCATTCTTTGCCCAATATCCTCTAATCGAATGACTTGCTGTACCAGAGTCGGAATATCTTCTAGGCTTTTAAGAAAGTTCCATAAATAAGAAATAATTGCGAAACTCTCTCCTGCTTGAATACCGGGAATCCAAGTTGTGCGGATCATAACTGTTGCAGCTAGTAAGATTTTAAACAGTTCCATAAATCCGTGATTCAGGGCTTCGGCATTAGAAAGATGAACTCGCCATTTGGCAATCGCCTGGTAGTGCGATCGCACTGTTTCAAAATGAGATTGCATTAAAATAGTCACCTCCTGTTCCAATTGATTATTCAAGTTCTGATTCAATCTCTGTGATTTGTGGGCATAGCTACGATTGATGGCAATTAGCGGAATTAACAAAGCCAAGCAATATAATCCAATTTGTACGTCATAAATAAATAGCATTACGAATGCTCCAGTAAAACTAAATAGACCTGCAATAATTTGGGGAATATTTCGCTCGAAGAAATCAATAAATTCTCTTGATAGTGTCGAACGAGCAGCAATTTGAGAATAGGAAACACCCTGTTGACTTTGTTCTACCACCATTGCTGTCACTAAATTGCTGTAGATGCGGGTAAAGATGCGAGTGTCATATACATGGCGAAAAATTGCCGTAACCGCATGGACAAACCAAGTACACAAAAAAGAAATGATGCTGCTATAGTTTCCCTTCAACAACCCATCGATCGCGAATCCAATCACTAATGGATATAACAGTTCAAACGAATTTTCCAACACCGTTAACCCATAGGTAAATAAGATTGACCTGTAATTCGAGCGAAACAGGCTTTTGAGAACTTGCGAAACAGAATTGGAAATCATCAGGATTTTAGATTTTATATTTTACGTTTGCCTGCGGCTCCTATTGCACTTACCCTGGTAGCGTGTCGAAGACACAAGTTAGCGGTGTCGGTTTCCGTCCCGCTAAACTTTTCAAGATGGATTATGAAAATCGCTAGGCAATTGTTTATGCGTTTGTGGTTTCCATTCAGGTGGTGCAAACAAACTCAGAAATTTGTCTTTTAAAGTTTGCGATCGCATCACATCACGAACAATTCGCACGTACTCAACAATATTTATCCAGACTGGGTTACGAGTTTTGACATTCTCTGTCAGCCCATAGACGACCTTTTCTTTCTCAGGTTCATAGGTTCCAAAAAGTCTATCCCAGATAATCAAAATTCCACCATAGTTCTTATCAATGTACTGTTGATTGGCTCCGTGATGGACGCGATGGTTAGAAGGAGTATTTAATATCGATTCGAGAATTCCTAATCGCCCAATTTTCTGAGTGTGGAGCGAAATTTGATACAACCCCACAATTGCAACAGCAGTCAAAATTTGAAACGGGTGAAATCCCAACAATGCCATCGGAATGTAGAAAACCCAGATAATAAAGTTCTCGACCCACGCTAACCTCATCGCTACCGTCAAATCAAAATTGGTGGAACTATGATGGACACTATGATATGCCCAAAAAAAGCGCATTCGATGCTCGATTCGATGGTTCCAATAGTAAAGAAAATCTGCCATCAAAACCGCTAACAGCGTCGTCCCCACATTTATCGGTATCTTGAAAGGACTCAAGAGTGCAAACACCGATAACCCGGCGATTGCGGCAACATCTGATATGCGAGCAACAAACAGTTCGTAAACAATACCAACTCCTAAATTCGTCGCTGTTTCTCCATAATCCCGTTGTTTGCGAAAACAAAAGTCAACAATAATCTCAGCTAAAGTAATACCAAAAAATACCAAATAAAAATTGAGCAAGTAAGTCTGTATCGATTGCAGATTCTCAATAACTTGTTGCTCCAGCACTTGTCCAAAAGGGATATTCATCATCGATTCTCCTCCTAATTTTGTTGGTCACTTACAAGAAAAGATTTCTAAAGAAATATTTCTAGGAAAACACCTTAAATCGAGCGCTCGGTTTATTTAAAAAGAAAAGAGCTACTCAATAAATGTCTAATAGTTTAAATGTCGTATTTCTCGCAATAAGCAATCAGCATGAGCGTAAATAAATGAATCTGCTCAGAAAAAGGAAAATTGCGATCGCTTTCGATTTGCTCGATTAAAATGCCATTAATTAAAGTCCAGATAAATTTAGCTAATTTCCCATCCTTAAGTTCGAGTAATTCCTCCATTGCTTTTTGGTAGCGTTGTTTGAGCAACTGGTTGAAGAGATTAGTTGGCAAGATGTCAGCCTATTTAAATTGATAGCCCAAGGAGAGACGCTAACACAACG
>JANNFJ010001217.1:0-1965 GCA_031379725.1 Calothrix sp. OTE_75_metabat_31 | reverse complement strand
TTCTTATTTGCGCCGCACGGTACTAGCCACTTAATAACGCTTCGACAAATTCATAGCTTGAGAACGGACGTAGGTCTTCGATTCCTTCACCAGCGCCGACAAAGCGAATTGGTAAACCTAATTCCTTAACCACTGCGATCGCAACGCCACCTTTAGCGGTACCATCAAGCTTGGTTAAAACTACACCGCTTAGTTGAGCAGCTTTAGAAAAAACTTCTGCTTGCCGCAAACCATTCTGACCCAAAGTAGCATCAAGAACCAATAATGATTCTACCTTAGCGTTGGGGGCTTTCTTATCGATAATGCGGCGGATTTTACTGAGTTCATCCATCAAATTCTTCTTATTCTGCAACCGTCCTGCGGTATCTACCAACAGTAACTCGGTATTGCGGGCATTTGCCGCTGCGATCGCATCGAAAACCACCGCTGCAGGGTCGGTATTTTTTCCCGGATTGGAAATAACTTCGACATTACTACGCTGACCCCAAACCCGCACCTGTTCCACAGCCGCAGCACGGAAGGTATCAGCTGCCCCAATTAGAGTTTTATAGCCAGATTTTTGCGATAAATGGGCGAGTTTGCCAATTGTAGTAGTTTTCCCCGCACCATTGACACCAGTCAACAGCCAAATATTGAGAGTATCTTTTTCGGGAAAGAAACTTGCTCTTTGCGATTTTTGAATGGGTGCATCCAGCATATCCTTAAGGATAGTTTTCAGATATGCGATCGCAGCATCGGGGGGCAATACTTCTTCAAGCAATCGCTTCTGCAAAGCATCAATAATATAGTCGGTTGCCTCGACTCCTACATCAGCTTGCAACAGCAATGATTCAATTTCCATCACTGCCGCTTGATTAAGCGGGCCCTGTCCAACAATGGCTTTGAGTTGGTTGAGAATATTACGACGGGTTTTATCTAATCCCTGCCGCAGCTTTTTCAACCAGTTTATTTCCTCAATCGAAACATCCTCTGCCCGTCGTCCTTGCCCTGCCAGCACCTCAACCGACCAAACAAACCCTTCATCGAATGCTAAATCGGGTATTTCAGTAGCCACTTCGGGTGTTGCCGTTGTAGTCTGTGCTACAGATTCAACTTCTTCTACCATTGCACTGGCAATTAGTCGTTCCTGCCGAGCTTGCCGTTCGGCTGCAGCACGTTCTAGAAACGATAATGGGGCTGATGCTTCCTCAATTACATCAGGGGTAATTGACTCAGTAATACCTGTATTTTCTAATATTTCTTCTGTATCTTCGGTAACCGGAATTGTAATTTCTGAAGTTATTGGTGCGGCTATTTCAACTTCCTCAGCTTGGATTGGCTGCGTCTCCACAACTTCCTCAACTGGTATAGCTTCGGTTGCAATTACTTGAGCAATTTCAGCAGTATCATTTACTTCCTCGCTACTTTCCTCAACTTCTTGCTTTTGCTGAATATTTTTGTATGCAGCTTTTGCAAAAGCCAGCATATCGGCTGCCGCAGGAGGTGAATCAGCCTCTGGGGTGGGAGTTTGGGTTGATTCAGGTGGTGATACGCTTTCAACAGGAGATTCTGGATTCTCTTGCTTACTAGTATTAGAAGATTCGTTATGTTGACGGCGGAACCAATTAAAAACCATTGCAGTTAACGGTATTAGTTATAAATATATATCAACAGTATCAATTAACAGGGGTGCTTGGGATAGAAGGTAGGACTTACGTAACAGCGACTGAAAGACTGACCACAAAGACACGGAAGACACGGAGTTAAGATTTGCGAGAGTTTTTGCGTAAGTCCTAGAATTGATAGTTGGATAATGGCTAATTGTCCAACTATTAATTTTGACTTTTTTATGGGATCTCGACCTCACGACTTGCCAAAATTATGGTTCATTTTCATTAATTTAGACTTTTCATGAAGGTTAGAATTGGGGTTTATTTGAGAAACCCCGATTCTAGGGCTAGTGGTTCATGTCATAAGTTTTGATGG
>JANNFJ010001211.1:0-3516 GCA_031379725.1 Calothrix sp. OTE_75_metabat_31 | reverse complement strand
TCCCTAACCACTCGATAGTGCAAAAAAACCTCACTCCCCGCAGTAATCGCTTCGACTAATTCCAAGCGAGGTGCTAAACTTTCAGAAAATCCGCCACCTCCGACAGGAGTCGGCGCTCTAGCACCACCCAAGACCAACGGACAAACCGTCAGCCAAAACTCATCAACCAAATCCAACTCCAGCATTGATGCCACAAGTTCACCACCACCCAACACTGCTAACCGTTCGATTCCCACATCTGCCAAATGCTTCAAAGCAGCCGAAATATTGATTCCATTATTTTCTTGCTCAAATATTAAGATTTCCTCAAATTCTTGACGCTGTTGCCAAAAAGTAGCTCCTTGGGTTGTGGTAATCAGCCAACGTCGAACGGGTTGCATAAAGAAACGCATTTCCGGAATAAGATTTGCTGATTCTGTAATAACTAAATGTAGCGGCTGTAAAGATTTTCCGATTTTGACTCGATCTTGCAGTAACTGGGGATGCGATATAGTCAGCGTTGTACCGTAAGCGCGAAGAGTTCCAGCACCGAATAATACAGCATCAGAGGCGGCAATTTGTTTTTCCAGGTGTGCCTTGTCCGAGATTGAGCCAAACCGTGCCGGACTGCGTTTGAAATCAGCTATTTTGCCATCAGCACTCATTGCCAGAATTACTGTGACATAGGGACGATGTTGCATCATTTGCTTGATTTGGATAGCTTGGGATTAAAAAAATGGCGTTTTAAAGTAGTGATGCTAAATGAACTTTATTTTGCAGTTTCATTGTTCCGATGTTCAATTATTCTGTCTGCGTTTAAAGGCTGTCCTTTTCAACGCATGACATTCTTGAATTTCACATTGTTTCTAAGTCAACACAAGACCATTTACAGATTAGATTATTTTAATAATTTAACAAACGTTAACCATAATTCAACTGCAATATTTCCTTGGATTGTATATCCTTGTTATTGTGGTTTACATATGCCAAGTGAGGCTGCCAATGGCTAAACCGCGTCAATTATCATTTCGCCGCCTATTAGTAACGAGAATTCTGTTGCTGTCAGTTCCAGTTTTATTAACTGGGGAAATGGTCGTCTTTAAAAAAGCACGTTATACCCAATTAGAAACAGCCCGTCAAAATTTAACTGAAAGTGCAATTCTCAAAAGCGAAAAAATTTTAGATACAATTGCCAGCCTCAAAAGTAATTTGCTTAGTGCCAGTCAAACAACAATAATTCGTTCGGGGTCAAGTTCAGAAGTCCAACAGTTTATAACCCAACTCGAACAAGGTTTGCCAAACCAAATTGAGTGCGTTCAGTTAAGCGACTTAGAAAATAATCAATTGATTGCGAGTACTTGCGGTGATGAGCCTATCTCGGAAGTAAATTTTGCATCAACAGGTGAACAAGGAAGTGGTGGGATTCAACTCAAAGTAATAATACCACCCAAGATTTATGTGAAATCTGTCCGAAATTTAGAGCGCGGTACGCAAAATAAATTACAACTAATGCTATCGGCTCCAGTGTTTGATAATACTGGAAACATGCGTTATGCCTTGACCATTCAATCCGAGTTACAGCAAAAAGCTAAAAATAAGCCAGGTTTGCTCACAGGGTCAACCGTAGTAATTTCTGAAGATGGGACAATTTTGGCACATCAAACTTCCACCGCAGTTGGTACAAATATTGCTCAACATCCTGATGCATCGCGTTTAGAAAAGATTGTCAAAAATGCACGAGCAGGTAAACAAGATTTCTTACAATTTTTCTTTGACAAGGAGGGGGAAGAATTACTCGCAGGTTACACTGTAATTGATAGTCCTGTAGTTCCCGGTCAGAAATGGGTGGTATTGGATGTTACAACTTTGTCCAATGCTTTATATGGACTTAGTGAGATAAAAATTATTCTAGTTGTTTTAACAATTGGGCTGATTGTTGCCAGCTTATTAGCATCTTTATATGTAGCACGTTACTTGGCACGTCCGCTTGAAAAGCTACGCGACTATACCCTGAATATAGATTCAAGATCGCAAATCAAATCTGTTCCGCGTAACTTGCAAATTCGAGAGTTTAACCAGCTTTCACAAGCAATTGAGCAAATGGTTGAACGACTCAAAGCTTGGGCAGAAGAACTAGAAAGTGCTTGGGAGGATGCAAAAACTGCAAATCAAGTTAAAACCCATTTTTTGGCGACAACATCACATGAATTACGAAATCCGCTCAATATTATCATTAATTGCGTTCGGTTAGTGCGTGAGGGTTTGTGCGATAACCGTGAGGAGGAATTAGATTTTCTCAAGCGTGCTGATGACACGGCAATTCACTTACTCGAAATCATCAATGATTTACTCGATATTTCTAAAATTGAAGCCGGAAAATTATCAGTCTTTTTAGAACCAATTGACCTGCGAGAAGTTTTAAAAGAAGTAATTAATTTACAATCAGTTAATATTCAACAGAAAAGTTTGCATTTAAACGTTTGTATAATCGACGAGCAAATACCAGTCAAAGCCGATTCGGTAAAATTGAAGCAAGTATTAATTAATTTAATTGGCAACGCTACAAAGTTTACAGAAGCAGGTAGTATCACAATTACTGCACAAATTCAACACAGTCACGATGACGTATCAAAAGTAGTTGTGACAGTCCAGGATACAGGTATTGGCATCGAACCAAGCCAGAAACAAAAGCTTTTCCGTCCCTTTGTGATGGTTGAAAGTTCAGCAAAAAATCGGTTCGGTGGTACTGGGTTGGGGTTAGCAATTTCTCGCAACTTAATGGAATTAATGGGAGGCACTATTACACTTGATAGTGCAGGTCTTAACCAAGGTACTACTACTACAATTTCCTTGCCTTTAATTGAGGCTGCATTGTTAGAAATACAAAATAATAGCGAAATTGAAAATAAAGCGGCTCAAGCGACAATGATTCGCCCAATTACCGATTTTGCAGCAAAATGAGGGAGTGCGGGACAATAGCACAAAGGGAGGGGGGAAGATAATTAATTTCTAATCTATAGCTGTTTTATTAAAATTATATTAGTTTTAAAAATTACCTGGTTTTAGCCAGCCAAATAATTCTCCAACAGGCTTTGGAGTTAGATATATTTATCGTCTGAGTCTTTTAGGGTTGTGGAAAATCTATAGTAGATGGGGTTATTTTTTCTACCCGATGCTGGAGGTAGGACTGTTTGTTGCACTGAGGGTAATTTCGTTTTCCCAAAATATTGTCTGGGCGGGGATACCCCGCCCCTACAAACACTCGATAAAATAGTTAAGGGCAATCTACATTAACAAAAATGCATCCGCAAAAACTGACCCTTCCCAAAATGATGTGCGGCATTTGGTCTTAATTCCCTACTTCTCACTCCCCACTATAATAGGTACACCACCTTGTTGAAGCGATCGCGTTAGGGCTGTCAAAATTTCCACTAACTCTGTACCTACCCAACCTGATGAAATCGTTGGAGGTGTATTTGTTTGAATGCAATTAAGAAAGTGAGAGCAAACTTGTTTTAATGGTTCTGTTTTTTCTAA
>JANNFJ010001196.1:0-2473 GCA_031379725.1 Calothrix sp. OTE_75_metabat_31 | reverse complement strand
TCCCTAACTTTCCCAAAACGGCGATCGCGTTTTTGATAATCACGTAGAGCGCAATGTAATTCGTCGCGGTTAAAATCGGGCCAGAGCGCATCAGTAACGTATATTTCGGTATAGGCAATTTGCCACAATAGAAAATTACTAATCCGCATTTCCCCACTCGTGCGAATTAATAAATCGGGGTCGTGAATTCCCGCAGTATAAAGATGACTGGCAAAAATACCCTCATCGATTTCATCGGGTTTGAGCAAACCCTGCTCGACCTTTTGAGCGATCGCACGACAAGCAGCTAAGATTTCTTGCCGACCACCATAATTAGTCGCAACAGTAAATTGAATACCGCGATTGTTCTGCGTTTCCTCCATTGCGGCCGAAATTTGGTCTTGGAGGGAATTTGGGAGCGCTTTTAAATTGCCAGCAAACTTGATTCGCACATTTTCCTTAATCATTTCCCGCAACTCTTGACGCAAAACCACCTGGAATAGAGACATCAAAAAATCTACCTCTTCCTGGGGACGCTTCCAATTTTCTGTGGAGAAAGCATAGGCAGTTAACGCTTCAATTCCCCAATCATTACAAGTTCGCAACACCTCTTTGAGGGCATCGACACCCCGCTTGTGACCCATAATCCGGGGTAATCCTCGCATACGTGCCCATCGACCATTGCCATCACAAATCACCGCAATATGTCTGGGCAACAATTCGCGTTTTAGGTCAGAAGGTAAAACTGGTAGTTCTGTTTGTTGTGATGTCATTTTTTATTCCGAGGAGCGGTCGATGGTAATCCAAGTAAACGCGAACCCATATAGAATAGTTTGCTACGAATCTGCCGTCCCAAACTCAACAAACCAGGAGCAACGGCTTCCCGGTCGGAATTTGAAGACAATTTATCTTCTAGCAACTCTTTGAGTTTCGCTATCGTTAATGGTCTATTTAGGGTTCCCCTTTCCGCTAGGGAAATTGAACCTGTTTCTTCTGATACAACGACGCAAATGCAATTTTCGACCCGCTCAGTAATACCCATAGCTGCCCGATGGCGTGTACCCAACTGGCGCGATGCTGTACGTCCTGAAAGGGGTAAAATTATACCTGATGCAACTATTCGAGAGCCACGTATCAATGTAGCACCATCGTGCAAAAGTGTCTTTGGCTGAAAAATTGTTTGAATTAGCTCTTTAGAAACCTCAGCATTCAATTTGACACCAGGCACAGAAAAATCTCTTTCGTCAATTAGACCAGTCGTTTCTATAATCAACAATGCCCCAATCCGGTTTTTCGACAGTTCCTTTGCAGCTTCGAGAATTTCATCAATCGTGCTATCCGATTTGGGAACCGAGAAACTCGAAGCTTGGAATAATTGCCGAAATTCACCGCGTCCCAACCGTTCTAAAAATCTGCGAAATTCCGATTGGAGTGCAACTGCCATTGCCACCGCACAACCGATTACTAATTTTTCTAATACGAAATTTAACAATGTTAGCTGCCATTGATATGACAGAGCCGATGCCAGCATTAAAATAATAAATCCCCGTACCATCCACAACGTCCGGCGTTCGTTAATTAAAACTAGCATCATATAGGTCAGTGCCAGCACGCTTACAATATCCAGAGTCTTCAGCAGCAAGGACTGCGACCATCCTAAGGTTATCAGCCATTGCTTCCACGAATCTCTCATGACATCTGGATTAAACTTTTTGTCTTTAATTTAAATTGCATTTGTCAATGGTCAGTTGTCAGTTGTCAGTTGTCAGTTGCCAGTTGCGATTACTGACTAACCAATGACTAATAACTAATAACCACTGACCAATAACTAATCACCATTAACCAATAACTATTTTTTTAACCTTTCAGGCAAACAATCTTGTCGAATTAGATCCTGAAGTGTTTCCCGTTGCAAAATCAAATTTGCTTCGCCATTTGCCACTAAAACTGCTGCCGGACGGGGCAACCGGTTATAGTTCGATGACATACTGTAATTGTACGCACCAGTTGCCATTACGACGAGGATATCTCCGGGCTGAGTTTTTGGCATCAAAGCATTTTTAATCAGGATATCTCCTGACTCGCAGTGTTTACCTGCGATTGTGACGGTTTCGGTACAGGGTGCTGACATTTTATTGGCGATGACGGCACGATACAATGATTGATAAGTAATTGGACGAGGGTTGTCGGACATTCCACCATCAACAGCAATATAATTGCGAATCTGGGGAATTTCTTTTGACGAACCAATTGTATATGCTGTGACGCAAGAATTGGCAATTAATGAGCGTCCGGGTTCGGATAATAATTTCGGTAAGGGCAAATTTGCTGCTGCACAAGCAGATTGAATTACTTCGCAAATTGGTTTTACCCACTCTTCGATAGTTGGAGGGTCATCGGATTCGATATATTTAATTCCTAAACCACCACCAACGTTTAATTCAGTTATGGTTAAACCGTGACTTGCGGCTTTACCCAACCATTCCACCATTAC
>JANNFJ010001195.1:0-2561 GCA_031379725.1 Calothrix sp. OTE_75_metabat_31 | reverse complement strand
GTAGGTTAGGCATCGTACCTGACACGTAGGTTAGGCATCCTGCCTGACACGTAAGTTAGACATCTTGCCTGACACATCAACGTAACTACAACAAAGAACCAACAGCTTATTTTTGGTTGGTAATAAAAATTACCATATCTTCATCATCCACGCTACCAAAGATTAGCCTATGTCTGCTTCTTGGATCGATACTGCTTTATCGCAACTAGGAAACCAAATCGAAGATTGCGAACAGGCATTATTTAAGTTTATTGAGGAGAAAAAAAGGATGTCGGACAAACCTATGTCAACTAACAAAATTAACAGGCAATTACAAGATAATCCAATTGCCATTATTGGCATGGCTAGTCTATTTCCCCAGTCAAGAACTCTGCGTGAATACTGGGAAAATATTATTAACAAAATTGACTGTATTACTGATATCCCTGAGTCGCATTGGAACGTTGAAGATTACTACGACCCCAACCCCAGAACTCAGGAAGATAAAACTTATTGTAAGCGTGGTGGATTTGTTCCCTATGTTGATTTTAACCCGATGGAATTTGGGTTGCCACCTAATATTTTGGAAGTTACCGATGTTTCGCAACTTTTGAGTTTGGTCGTTGCCAAAGAAGCGATGGAAGACGCAGGTTACAGCACAACCAGCGACTTTAATCGTGAAAATGTCGGGGTTATTTTAGGAGTAGCACAAGGCAAGCAATTAGCAATGCCTTTAGCTGCACGTTTAGAGTACCCTGTTTGGGAAAAAGTCCTCAAAAGCAGCGGTCTGTCGGACGAGGATACACAAAAAATTATCAGTAAAGTTAAAAGTGCCTACGTCAAGTGGGACGAAAATGCTTTCCCTGGTATGCTCGCAAATGTTGTTGCAGGCAGAATTGCCAATCGTCTTAACTTGGGTGGTATTAACTGCGTTGTCGATGCAGCTTGTGCCAGTTCGTTTGCTGCTTTGAAAATGGCAGTAAGCGACTTAATCGAACACCGTAGCGATATGATGCTAACTGGTGGGGTTGATACAGACAACTCCATTATGGCTTATATCTCCTTTAGCAAAACTCCGGCAGTTACTCCCGGTGACAAAGTTCAACCCTTCGATGCTAAATCTGACGGGATGATGCTCGGTGAAGGTATCGGCATGATTGTACTCAAACGGTTGGAAGATGCCGAACGTGATGGAGATAAAATCTACGCAGTCATTCGCGGAATTGGTACTTCTAGCGACGGACGTTATAAGAGTATTTACGCACCTCGTCAAGAAGGTCAAGTTAAAGCATTGGAGCGTGCTTACGACGATGCAGGATTCAACCCTAGTACCATTGGATTGGTAGAAGCACACGGAACCGGGACAATGGCAGGAGACCCCACCGAATTTGCTTCGCTACGGGAATTTTTCGGTGATGACAATGCTCGCAAACAGTATATTGCATTAGGTAGCGTCAAGTCACAAATTGGTCACACAAAAGCTGCTGCAGGTGCGGCAAGTTTGATTAAAACGGTGTTGGCACTGCATCACAAAATATTGCCCCCGACAATCAACGTTACCGAACCCAATCCCAAACTCAATATCAAAAATTCACCATTCTACCTAAACACCCAAACTCGTCCTTGGATTCGTGCCGAAGGTGAACCCCCTCGACGTGCTGGGGTGAGTTCGTTTGGATTTGGTGGTACTAATTATCATATCGTTCTTGAAGAATACAATATCGAACCAAAAACACCGTATCGTATCCACAATTCACCCTTGGAAGTGTTGTTATTTGCACCGAATGCAGCATTATTACAAGCACGATGCGAAGAAGTTTTAGCGAAGTTGCAATCTGAGGGTGGAGACAAAGAGTATTTAGAGCTTGGTGAGGAATGCAAAAACAAAGAAATTCCCCTGAATGCAGCACGGATTGGTTTTGTTGTCGAATCCCGCACCGAAGCTTGTAAATTCTTACTTTTAGCGGTGGAAATGCTGCGAACCAAAGCAGCAATGCCAGCATGGGAACATCCGCAAGGTATTTTCTACCGTCAAAGCGGTTTAGAATTGGGTGGAAAAGTAGTAGCATTGTTCTCCGGGCAAGGTTCGCAATACCTGGAAATGGGACGGGAATTATTAATGAATTTCCCCAACATGCGGCAATTGTACGGCTACATGGATAGTCTGTTACTCAAGGACAATTTACAACCGCTGTCGGAAATTGTTTTCCCTCATCCGGTATTTGAAGAAAGCGAAAAGAATGCTCAAATAGCTGCTTTGCAGCGTACAGAATACGCTCAACCCGCAATCGGCATGTTAAGCGCTGGACTCTACAAAATTTTGCAGCAAGCGGGCTTTAAGTCTGATTTTGTTGCCGGACATAGTTTTGGTGAATTGACCGCCTTGTGGGCTGCGGGAGTATTCAGCGATGAGGATTATTGCTTACTGGTCAAAGCAAGAGGTCGGGCAATGGCAGCACCCGAAGACCCCGGTTATGATGCAGGTGCAATGTTAGCGGTAAAGGAAGAAATTAGTAAAGTTGAAGCGGCAATTAAGCAATTTCCCCGTGTCACCATTGCTAACTTCAATTCCCTAAATCAAG
>JANNFJ010001146.1:0-6106 GCA_031379725.1 Calothrix sp. OTE_75_metabat_31 | reverse complement strand
ATGCTCTTTCTAACTCTACAACGAACCCACCCGATGGTCTTCCTTGTTGGTATTCGCAGTAAGTTTTAGCAAAACTCGCCCCTGCGGCTCCGTGAAGTGTTAATTGTAATGGTGATTGATGCAAAAACTTTTTATTTTCGTCAACTAAAAAAACTAGGTAGCGAGTAAAGGTTTTAAATTTAAGTTTGTCTGCTAAAAAGGCATCGTAATTATCGCGGAGTGTTCCGAGTTTGGTTCCTGTTTCTCGGTCTTTGACAGATAAAGGCCCCCGACGGACTATAACTATTCGTGGGGTAGTAGTTAGATAAACCGTCTCTACTCCAGTGGTAAATTCATGCTCGGTTTGCTGCCAGCTTCCATCTGGTTCAAAACCTACAGCTTGGGCATTATCTACCTTAATCGCAAACCCGTAGGTTTGCATCCCGTCACTGCCGTAACGGGGATTAATCATTTGGCACCAGGGGATAACTTGAGAAGGTGGTGCGCTAAATTTCTCGTCCTCGAAGTCAAATTTTGCAGATGCTTTCATAAAAACACTAGGTATGTGGGAAACTCAGGTTTTTAAATCTGAGAGGGAAGCGACGCGAGCGGTTTTAACCGCAGTGGTAATTAGTCCGATAGAGCGTCTGATTAGTCGGACTTTGTTTTTGGTAAACTGACCTAACCTTTTCCAGTTTTGGTCTGAGACCGAAACTTGTTTTTCGGTATCACCACTTACCCAACCCCTATATGTTTTGTTGCCTTGGGTAGCTTCAACATAATCACATGAGTCTAAATCCGTGTCGGGTTGTAGTTCCACCATATTTACGTCTTTTTTCACCTTTGCTTGGAACCATTAAATGTAGTTGCCTACGACTAATAGGAGGACGACGTAAAATATTAAATTGACACTTGGTAATAGTTACATCACCTATCCACCTTGCACCATGATTTTTAACACCAACGCACGTTTGATATTTAAAGAATTTTGAACAAGCCGAAGTGACTGCATCAACTGCATGAGTCTCTGGGATTTGCAAAGACTTATCATATTTTTCTTTATACAGCCCCAAATACTTACGTATATTAGATGTTTCCCAACCTTTTTTTAGTTCTACGTTAGCCAGTTCAGATAATCGTTATCGAGTGGATCGGTTATGTCAGTTCAATAGTACTATTGTACTTTATTCTTCTGTGAGCGTAAACCTTTGTCGAATACTCTAATGTCATTGTTTCGTAGTAAATCGTAGCGATTCGTAGTTGTAACCATCATTCCTATGAAGATTAGTAACATCGTTCATATTTGAAAACCCAATTCTAAATCCATTTATTACTACCTCACATCCTTTTTCCGTTGGTGTTTTAACACGAGCAGTGTAAATTCCTGACGGAATATTTTTTCTGTCCTTAGTTAATTTCACTTTCACAACATCTCCAGTAGATATGTGCTTAAATACTTGTTTTGGTGCAGTACATGGAAACCCATATTTGTTAATTCTGCACATTCTTCTACATCCGTGACCAGTTGACTCAACTTTCAAAACATTCGTAGTTAACACGATTAAAGCCTCAACATCTCCTACACATGCTGCATCAATCCAATGAGTTTTAGGTAGTTCCAATCGAGTTCGGTTAAACTTGGTTTTCCCTCCAGACGCAGTGACTACAGGTAATCCAGTATTTTTGAGTTGGTTAAATAACTCCCATCGTGTCGAGTTTACCGCAGCAGCATCTTTTAACGGACGCAATGAGAGAGATTTTACTCGGTTCAAAATTTCTGGTTTTTTCGCTAAAAATTTCTCAATATCTTGCGCTCCTTTTTTGATATTACATTTCTCACAAGCTAAACAAAGATTCGAGATTCTATTAGATCCGGACTTAGCTTTTGGAACGATATGTTCTATCTGTAGTGGAATGTTTTTAGTGTCACAATAAGAGCATTTTCTATCCCACTTTTCTAATAAATACTCTCGAACTTCGTAACCCTGTAATTCTCCTTGTTGATACTCAGTTCCAGATACTTCGGGATTTTCAATTTGTTGTAAATCAAATCTAACCAACTCCTGAGATATTCCAGATATTGGTGCAAATTTAATTAACTTGTTTACCCATGTAAGAGTAGTTTCAACACGATGATTTAAACTTGGTGCTAACCATCCAGCATTGCGGGAACGATTTAAAAATCTAGCAGGACGATAGCGAGTATGTCTAGCACGTCTTCCTCTACGCACACTTTTGCGAGTTTCTAAACTAGCTTTAATTGTTTGTCCTCTGTGATGTAACTCCATCCCGAATATAACTTCATTCCGATTATTTACTAAAGCGAAACCAGTGACTTTAGAACCAGGATCTATTTTTAGAGTTAATGGATAAACTACGATATTGTCTACTACACGTTTCATTATTAAAGTAAATGGATAACGCCTAAAAACCGCAGCTTTTCCAGAGTCTAAAATTTTTCTAGCATGGACAGGATGAACGGGATTCATAGGTGTTTTGTTAGCATCAATTAAAAAAACGAAATTAGACATGATTTGTATTTTGGTCGGTTTGACCAATCCTTATTTCTAAGTAATGTTTGCTTCAACCTTGTTATCCGGGCTTTGTGTACCACAGACACTTCCCTTTCGGAATGTTTAATCAGTAGCGATAGAGCTTGAAACTAGCGAATTTCAAGGTATCATGACCACCAGATAACGTTTACCCTACATTTGGGTGGTTTGGTTCACACTCTCTACGGATTACTCCGTTTTGAGATGCTCTCAACGCTGTTCGATTCCTCGAATTGAGTATGGTGTACCTTGATGTACATATTTACCTTTTTATCATCTCTGGGAGACTTTACGCACAATAGTTAGGCCGCTTTTAACAAGCGGCTCTTAAGTGGTTGCTTATTTTTATGTTGTATTTAGGACAAATAGCTAATAACAAGTTATTAGAATTGTTGAAGCAATGATTCAATTAAAACATTGATGCTCAGTATTAATAATGATGTTTTTTAAATAGAAAAGGCAACTTTTATCGGTTAAAGAGACTAGATCCCTAATATTTACGACTTTTCGTATTTTTTAATTAATGAACGTAGATTAGTAATGAGTTATTAAAAAATACATTATCAAGTAATAATGCCTTTATAAATAGGCTATACGTAGGTAGATAATGTTTATACTAATTTTTTTAATGGTGAGTGAGCTAGACTCACCATTTTCACTTAAACAACTAGCCGTGAAGCAAACAGATTACAACTGCGATAATCGCTGTTGATAAAAATTAATAATCTGTGTAGTTACATCACTGATTTGCAAACCATCGCTTTGAATCTCCACGGCATCAGCGGCTTTTTGCAATGGGGAAACTTTGCGGGTGCTGTCTTTCTGGTCGCGTTCGGCGATATCTTTTTCCAGCTGCTCTAAATCTAACTCAGGTAAACCTTGTTTTTTAAAGTCCTGCTGGCGACGACGGGCACGCTCGCTTACTGATGCTGTCAAGTATATTTTGACTTCCGCATCAGGAAAAACATGAGTACCAATATCGCGCCCCTCCGCGACTAAACCGCCTTTTTTACCCCAATATTGCTGTTGCTTGACCAGGGCTTGTCGGACTGCACCTTGGGCTGCGATCGCCGATACCTTTGATGTGACTTCTGGGGTGCGAATCTTTTGAGTGACATCATGACCGTTAATGCAAACCTGAACCGGGGAACTTAGATTCTGGCTTGGTGCTAGTTCGATAACGCACTTAGAAGCTAATTCGGCGATCGCGCATTCATCATCAAGGGCAATGTTCGAGTGCTGAACCAACCAAGTCATCGCCCTATACATTGCACCTGTATCTAAATATACTAGTTGTAAATTTGCTGCCACTTGTCTGGCAACTGTTGATTTGCCGGCACCGGCGGGGCCATCAATGGCGATGACAGGCTTGCGATCGCGTAGCATGGTGTTGTCGATTAAACGTGTAGAACCAAGACGAGCTGCGATCGCTAGCATTCCTTCCTCCTGAATAGTTTTAATAGGCATTAAAGTAGTCGGCTCAACCAATTCAATATATTCCACTAAAAGATTGCTGACCGTTGACAGTTCTTTTTGAACAAGTGCCGTCAGCAGTGTCGCATTACTCTCACCAGCTTTAAAAGCAGAATGAGCAAGTTGCAAGGCTCGATACAATATCGCAGCTTGGTCTTTTTCGGCCGCGCTCAAAAAAGCATTGCGCGAACTCAAAGCCAGACCCGATGCTTCACGTACCGTGGGACAAGCAACAATTTCGATCGGCAAATTTAGATCCACAACTAACTTCTGAATAATCGCTAGCTGCTGACCATCCTTCTGTCCGAAATAGGCTCGGTCAGGTTGTACCAAGTTGAAAAGCTTGGTCACAATCGTAGCTACACCCTGAAAATGACCTAGCCGAAAACGACCACACAAGCCAGATATCATAGCAGATGGGGGGATAACCTGTATCACTTTTGACTCTTGTATATTCTTCTGTGTTATCCCCATTTGTTCCGGAGGGGGTGCAAAAATTGCATCAACTCCAGCTTGTTCGCAAAATTCCCGGTCTTGGTCTAATCTACGAGGATAACGTTGATAATCCTCGTTTGGACCAAACTGCAAAGGATTGACGAAAATACTTACAATTACGGTAGCATTTTCTCCTCGCGCCCGTTCAATTAAACTTAGATGCCCTTGATGTAAAGCTCCCATTGTCGGAACTAAACCAACTGCCGTCAGATTAGAAGCTGTTACTTCAAATTGTAGCGGCTCCATGAAGTGTAAATGCTGTGTTTCAAAGCCGCGTTTGGCTAAATAGCAGCGTAAAGCCGCAACTGTCGTTAACAGGCGCACAAAATACCCCTAATTTTATCGATCCCTCCCCCGTTACTTTATATCTCAAACTTCAGGAAGATATAAGCTATCCAGGGAATAATTTAATATATGAATAATAAATAATTTGATTTGTCCTTTACTCGCGCTCTATAAAGTCATCTAAAAAGTAAAAAGCCTCGTAAAATAGGTGGTTCTCCTGTCTTACAAATGCAGTGGCAGGCAAGACGTATATCCTGACAGGCGGGACGCCTATCCTACAAGAACGAATGCTTAATTTGTGGCCAAAAAATATAAATGCCAAAGACAGGCTAATTGTAACCTATCTGAGGCATTGAGATGAGTAAAACAACGCTATTATTACAACTTCTAGCGCCCTATTACCTCGATTTTAACTGGGGCAACGCCGTTACCTAACATTCCCAAGATGCGAGCAGCACCGTAGGAAAGGTCAAGGACTCGACCGCGAATGAATGGACCTCGGTCATTTATTCGTACCACTACTGAACGACCGTTACGGGTATTAGTAACGCGCACTCGTGTACCAAATGGTAAATGACGGTGTGCCGCTGTCATACCTTCAGGGTTGAACCTTTCTCCTGTGGCAGTTTGATTACCCGAACCATCGTAACCATAGAATGATGCAATTCCTCTAGTCGCCACCTTAATTGGCCCAATTGAAATCTCGTTAGGCAATTTGAGTTGTGGCAATTTTGGCATCGAAATTGATGGCAAATTGATTGGTAAATCTGCAATCTCATTGATTGGGGATGCCTTACCAATCAGTCTCCGCAAACGATTAGTTGCTTGTAATGCGTCCGAAGCTCGATTGTTAGTTGAATCGGGCAGACGAGTGCTGTTATCAATCGCTACGATTTCTTGACCATAAACTTGAATAACGTAGCGATCGCTTAATTGTTGTGGGTTTGCTAAACCTTTACTTGCCGCAACATTGGTAGGGGTCTCACCACCTCGCCAACTCACAGTAATTTTGCTAGCATCAACTTTCTGCCGGATTAGGTCATTAACGCGAGCCGCAACTACGCTCGCTCTCTGCACCGGGTCGTCGCTGTTGAGATTAGCTCGATCTGATATACCCTGGTTTGATAAATCCGTGTCAATACCAGAAATACTTATATTTGTAGGGCTGTTTTGGGCAACTTCACCAATTTTGGTTTCTGAGGAAGTTGATTGCTGTTGACCTACAAAGGTGATAACTGGAATATTGCGGATGTAAAGTGTTGCCGCTTGCCGTCCTGCTAAGTTGTGAGTATGAATTTCAGTAGCGTCTGTATTTGGGCTAC
>JANNFJ010001110.1:0-2058 GCA_031379725.1 Calothrix sp. OTE_75_metabat_31 | reverse complement strand
GTCCTTGAACGCCGCAGCGCGCCGCGACCCGGTGACCGCCAGGCCCCTGACAGTGTCGCTGCGGATATGTTACGCCACCGAAGGCAGGCTGGTGAACACCTCCTGGATCTGGCCAGAGATCAGGTCGGTCAAGGCCGGGGCTGCACCCTTGTAGGGCACGTGCAGCATCCTGGCGCCACTGGCGCTGTTGAACAATGTTCAATATGGGTCGCAGCTGGATACGTAGGAACTTGTAGTAAAAACTCTATCCGCAATAGTTGGGTCGATACCAAATTATCTGTTTTAGAACGCTTAAAAAAAGTTGTTCAAGTTAAAGCATTCCCACCTCAACCTTGGGCAATATTTTGCCGCCGTCATTCAGGGCTATTCTGGATGATTTACTGGTGTCTACCTTACCTCCGCGCCATTATTGGTTATAAAAATTTAGCCACATCACCAACATTTACCGAAGAAATACCCGTTCATTAGTTCACAAGTTTAAGGAATAAAAAAATGCAACCGCGTCTTGGTTTTTTAGCTGCTGCACCTCGAATTTCAACACATCCCGATGCTGAAATGTCTGGGCCCCGTTCCCGCGTTTTGGGAATTATCAAAGGCTTTGAAACATGTAATTGGAATGTTAAAACATTTATTGTCGGCGATAAAGTCTCAAAAAAATGGTCAGCTAAGGGTTCTGGGGAAGTAATTAGTAAAGGCTTTTTTCGCACCTTACTAGTAGATTGTATCCGTCTGGGACTGGGTACTATCAACTCTTGGAAAAGCTCGCAAGAACTCAAACATCAAGTCGATTGGGTTTATGAATATGCTGCCACACTCCAATGTTTAGGATGGATTTTTCAACGTCAGGGAATACCCTGGATTTTACAAGCTGAAGCTTTATTGTTTTATGAAGCTAAGGCAGAGAGAAAGGCATTGGTTCTTGATAGTTTAGCTCGGTGGATGGAAATACGAGCGTATCGTCAATGCGATGTGCTAGCTTGTGTTAGTAAGACTTTAAAAGATATATTAGTTACTGAATTTAATATTCCCCAGGCAAAAATTGTTTTAGTGCCAAATGGTGTTGATGTCGATTTTATTAACCCAGCAATACATGCACCAAAACGTCTATTCACAGGCTTTACAATCGGTTTTGTTGGTAGTTTATATGCTTGGGCAGGATTAGATTTATTACTCGAAACTTTATCTGAATTAATCGGTGAAGGGTTAGATTTATCGCTGGTAGTAGTGGGTGACGGTGTGATGAAATCCACTTGGGAAAAGCACGCTCAAGAACTAGAAATTTCCCAACATGTATCTTTTGTCGGTCGAGTCTCTTGGCAGGAAGTTCCCCAATATTTAGCAGGCTTTGATATTGGTTATTCAGGGCAAGTTCAATTGCAAATGGGGAAGATGTATCTCTCACCCATGAAACTTTATGAATATATGGCAATGGCAAAACCAGTCATTGCCTCAGCTTTTGAAGATGCTCAACGTTTGGTTTCTGACGGAAATACAGGTTTTTTATTCCAGCCTGGTAATAAAAATGATTTAAAGCGTGCCTTGTTAGAAGCCTATCAAAAAAGAGAAAAATTATCAGAAATGGGACAACTTGCTCGTGCCGAAATAGTTAATCATCACAGTTGGACTGCTAGGGTGCAGGCTTTAGTCGAAGGTGCTGAACAAATATTAGAAAAACGTTGTTTATCTACTCAACAACCTCAAGTATCCACCCAAATTATCTAGTAGTAAAAATAGCGACAATGAAGAAATCAACTTACAAATTTCTTGGCGTGCAAGTGGATGCCCTCGCTATCCCTGAATTGAATTCCTTGATTGATGAATCTGTAGAGCAGAATCAGAAATGGATTATTGCCAATCATAACTTGCATAGTCTTTATCTTTACCACAATGACCCAAAAATGCGGGCTTTCTACGAAGTAGCTGAATATACGCACATCGATAGTATGCCTTTAGTTCTGATTGGCAAGCTGTTAAGATTTCCATTAAAACGCGAGCAAAGAGTAACTTATGCTGATTGGGTCTGGCCCCTCATGGCAGAAGCTGCACATAAAAACTGGC
>JANNFJ010001092.1:0-7083 GCA_031379725.1 Calothrix sp. OTE_75_metabat_31 | reverse complement strand
GTCCTGGGGGACTCTTAATTACTGACCACGACCCACAACTTACTGCTTATCAGTTCCGAGGTTTGGGTTTAATGCTATGGCAAGCACGTTTACCACTTTATCGGGTTTTAAAACGGGGTGGACATTCTACAGCCCAGGAGCAATTTTGGGGTTTGACTGCCGAAGTCCATCATCAACCAGGTAAAGGTGTAACACCTCAAATGTATAATGATGTATTAAAGCCATTGAATTTTTCGGTGCGGTTATATCCTCACAATCACATTGGAGTGACCGCTTTACAAGGAAATTACGGTCAGTCTTTTGGCAAATGCCGTCTTGCTCAACAACTATCAGGAATTAACCCAAATACACCAGAGGCAGCGCTATCATTGATGTGTGTTGCAGTACGCCAAAAATCTTAAGTTTCTTTTGTACTAGATATCTGATGCCTCGATTTCAATCAAACGAATTGCGAGAATGATTTCTGCTACAGACCGTTGAAACGCATAATACCAACCTCGCCACCCATCAAAAATACCCCCTTTGAGAATCAGACAGTAAATCAGAACAACAAAAGGGGCGAGAACCTTTTGCTTGCGAATGCGATCGCTTAAACTCAGTTCGCTAATTGGGGTTTGCTGTAATTTCTTGGCTTCAATCACCAGATAGCGGTCTTGTGCCCACAACCAACGACTTAAAGGTTTGCGGTCATCGTGCCAGATATAACCTCCGAGTGTAGCCGACTTACCTTTGACTTCCAAAAGCTGGGTATGTCCATCATTAATATAAATCGATTTATCTTTACGGAAAAGAACTTGACGCGGGGGTAGTATTGTGCCGCGTAAAGGTTTACCAAATACGCAATATTTAAATTTACAAAAGTACCCGTCGATTGCTGAACATAAAGGTAACTCTTGTATTTGTGCAATCAGTTCGTCAGAAACTCTGTAATCAGCATCGAGAGAAAGCACCCATTCTGAGCTAACTTGTTCTAAGCCGTAATTCCACTGGGCAGTATGGGTATCAAACTTGCGTTGAAATAGCTGAATTTGCGAATACGATGTCAATATTTCGAGAGTTTGATCGGTGCTGTAGCTGTCAACAACAATAATCTGCTTTGCCCACTTGATTTGTTCAAGTGTACGCTTGATATTGGGTGCTTCGTTATAGGTAAGAATAAGGGGAGTGATTTTATCTAACATACATTTCAATTCAAAGCCTGAATCGGCTGGGGCTGGAGTATGTTTACATAAATGGATTGCAGCTGGCAGGCTACCTGATCCCAAGTATACTTTTCAAAGACAAATTTACGAGCGCGATCGCCCATTGCTTTTGCTTGTTCTGGGTCACTCAGACAATCAATTAGACCAGTAGCGATTTTATCAGCATTAATCTCAACTACAAAAGCAGCCTCAGCGGTTGCAGCTTCAGGAAAATTGCACCCTGTAGTGATAATGCAAGGTAAACCAGAAGCCATTCCTTCTAAAACGGACATGCTAAAACCTTCAGAATAGGATGGTGCAACATAAATATTGGCTGCTGCAAGTAATGCAAATTTTATTGTCCCTGTCAACATTCCGGTAAAAGTAACGGCATCTAAGCATCCTGTCTGAGCAAAATAGTTTTGTGCAGTTTGGGAAAAGCCAATATTATCGGGTCCGGCAATTACTAAATGAGTTTGCGGAAACTGCTTGTGAACTTTGGCAAACGCAGTTGCCAGCAAATCGAGTCCTTTTTTGGGATCGATGCGACCCAGAAACAAAATTAGCGTTTTGTTGCGAGTATTTGGAAATTCGTGGTAAAAAAGCTCTGGGTCGGGCAGTACTTCAAAATCTTGTTTATGAATTCCATTGGGAACAACTACAAGAGGTGGTGTTAGATTCAATCCTTCCACCTGTTTCGCTTCAGTTGATGCCAGCATCTGAATTGCACTGGCATTTTGGAGAGATGGTTTCTCCAGTAAAGCGAAATAAAAACGCTTCTTCGTGGCTTTATAAGCTAATGCCCAAGGTTCTAACATCCCGTGAGGTGTCATCATATAGGGGACTCGGTGTAGCCGACAAGCCCAATGAGCAGGTAAGACGGGATAGGAGAAAACAGCATTAGTATGTACTAAGTCGTAATCAACAACATGCTGAAATAACCACGAAGTTAAAGACAAACTGATTTTATAATCAATAAAACCCCAGTAGGGAAAGTATTTAATTCGGTAAGACTTCTCTACAATCCAGGTGTGAATCGGAACATTTAAGCTGACCGAACCATTCGCAGTTGTGGCAACGATGTCAACTTCAATTCCCCGATTACCCAATGATTGAGCTAACGCGATCGCACTTTGAGTTGTACCACCATAAATAGTACCAAGAGCAGGAATAACAATAAGAATCTTCATACTAAATTTACGGATGTACCTTTACAATACTTAACTGCTTGTACTACCCCTTGACCAAAGCAATCTGGAGAGAAATTCTGAATATGTTCTAAGGAAGCTTTGCCCATTGCTTGCAAATCTACTTCACCTGAGCTAATTGTGACCATCAGTTGGGTTAACTCTGGTTGATTTTCTGGGTCAAAACCAAACCCATTCATACCTTCTATAACTAAATCCTCAAAACAGCCACATCGTTTCGAGACAAGAACAGGTAAACCTGCTGCCATTGCCTCATTTACTACTAATCCCCACTGTTCCTGAATGCTAGCATGAATGAAGCAATTAGCATGAGCAAAGTAGGGAAGCAGTTCATCTTCTTTAAGAAAACCAGGAAGATGAATCGAATTACTTAAGCCAAGTCTAGTAATTTCTTGTTTTATTTGTGACAGCAAATTGCCTTCACCACATAGAACTAAATCCCAAGCAGCAGCACCGACGATTTTTCGATAAGCTACATAAGACGAGAGCAAAAACTGGAGATTTTTCTTGGGTACAAAACGGTTAACTGCTAGAAAGTAGGGTTTATTAAGTGGTGCAGAAAGAAGCTTAATTTGACTTGGATGGTAAATATTATTACCAACTACGTCATAACCCATAAAGATGCTATTTGGAGACATACCTAACTCAATCAAATAACGTTTGTGGGATTTTCCCCCTACTAATGCGGCTTGATGTTGTTTCACAATCCACGATTTAATGACTTCCTGCCACCAAAACCGAGGGGCATCATCCTTTTTAGTTTCAGACATCAATATTGCTAAAGAATTATGACGACGACACCACTTTAAACCTGCTTGTGCAACCGAGAAAGACCACCCAGGTAGAAACACAGCATCGGGTTGTAATTGCTTTAAGCAATCCTCAATAGCTCTACCCGCAACAGCAGAAAATGTGTCTTTACGAGTATCATAAAGTTGCTTTTCAACAGGTAACAAAGTTTTCACAGGCATTGAAAGTTGGCTAACAAAATCTCCCCAAGGATGGTCGAGCGTATCATCAGTTACTTGTACAGCCGTCAAATGCCACCCGTTTTTTTGGCAAGCTCGATAAGCTGCTTCTAACCGGATTGCATGGTAACTACCTATGTTAATAAAAACAACGACGACATGCATTATTTTATACTCTCATAATTTATAAAAAAATCTAAAATCTCAATACATTAGGATGAAACAAAACAAACTCTATTTTTAAACATTAGCAAAAACTTCAAGATGTTTTTGGATAAAGTTTTGAGTCGTAAATCTGGTTTTAACTAGTTCTAAAGATTCAGCTTTGAATTTATCGTATCTATTTTTATCCTGCATCAAATCTAAACAATATTCGGTGAGTTGACTGATATTGTGTTCGCTGATTAAATATCCATTTTTTTCATGGATTAAAACTGCATCGGTACCTCCTTCTAAGACAGAAGCAACAACTGGAATACCGTACCCCATTGCTTCCAAAACTGTGCGTCCAAAAGCATCAGAGTTGGAATTGAACAGAAGTAAATCTAAAGACTGGTAAAAATGACTTAAATCTTTTTGCCAACCGATCCATTTCACTTGGTTAGAAATTCCGCGTTTAGCGGCTAACCCTTCCAATTCACCTCGTAATATACCGTCTCCGGCAATTAGAAAAACTAACTTATCATTGAACTTAGCGAGTTTTGCACAGACCTCTAAAAAAACATCAAAACGCTTGCGCTCAATTAGCCATCCAGCATTACCAATGACAAAAGCGTCAGTGGGAATATTCAGAGATTGGCGAGCTAGATTTCTTTCACTATCAGTAGTATCCGAACATCTTTGAATTGAGTATTCAATCAAATAAAACTTATGTTGCAAGTGAGGTACAATTTTCTTTGCTTCTTCTAAAATATATGATGAGTGATAAATAATTGCTTGGTAGTCTTCTTGGAATAACCGATAAAATATCTGCCATTTCAAAATATCTAAAAAACCCGTTCCATGACAAAAATGTATAGCCAAAACTTTTTTGCATGGGTGTGATTTAACGCTTAAGCAACTAGTAAGAGTTGGTCCCGTCACAAGGATAATATCCCCGCAAAAATCCTCAACTTTTTTCTTTAAGGATAAATGCGATTTATAACCAAATTTACCTTGATATGGGTGGTCGGATACAGGAATATCAAAACCTGTAACTAGCTCTTTTCCGACTCCTGCGGGTGTGATGCTTTGGACTTGCCAATCAATCCCTTGATTTTGGGTTTCTTTCATGAGGATGTACGATGCTTGTTCCATTCCTCCTAAATTTAAACATTGAATTAAATTGAGAATTTTCATAAAAAATACTTGAAATTAATTATAAATATAGACGATTAATCTCTAACTTTAGAGTAGTAGGCAACCAAGCTAATAAAGAAAACTTGAAATATTGCCTCTTGCAAAAATCTGCCGATCCCATGTGTTAAACCCACCATTGCGGGGCTAACTAATCCCATATAAAGTATTCGACTCAGATAACTATTTTGATATACAGATGATATCCAAAGATGTTTAAATATGTATGAAATGAATCCAAAAGTCAGGCAACCAAAGTAGCTAAATTCCATGAAAGAGTCTCCAACCCCCGTGACGGTTGTGCCGATAGGAATTTTATAGCCATACAAATCTTGTAATAAATTAAAGTCTAACAAGTGGAATTGTAAAGATTCTTTGAAGTCGTAACCAACAATTTGTCCTGGTATATATTGAAAAATAATACTGTCCCAAAAAACTGTACCTAAACCATACATATTTGTTTTTTCTGTTGCATCCATTAATAATGCAGCATTTCTGAGTTCAAGAATGTCACCTTTTTGCTGTAAGTCAAATGCCTTTTGGGCCGTCAATAATATTTCCTGCCAATTTCCGCTAAAAATCAAGTTCCAGAAACCACCACGTATTAAAGCAAATAAAGGAATAACAAAAGCCAATGTCACGATAGCTGAACTTACTAACCATCTTGGAGGTATATAGCGGCGAACTAACCATAACGAACAACCAACTATAATTATAAATGTCATAGTTGGTTGTCGTCTGCCAATGAGAATAGGAGCGATTAGAGGCCAAACGCAAATCGTTGCAAAAAAAATATTAATAAATTTTGGGTGTTTTAGCGATTGTAAAAGAAAAATTGTAAACGCAATATAAATAACTTGAGATAAAAAAAGATATATGGTTGCTGGGCCAGTCCAATTATTATTTATTTTTGCTCTTTGGATAGTTGTATTGGCAAGTAAAATATTAAATAAATAGCCTTGACATGTTAAAGCTATTCCTGCCCTAAATAATTTACGTTCATCGATAGCCACATTGAGTTTTTCTAGCCATATTTTCTTCGGTTTGATTTTATAACCTACCAAACAAGCAGTAGCACACAGACATGACATCAATAAAACTCTTTCCATTGCCTCTTGATTAACTGGTCCGGGGTTATCAATCAAAGCAAATGCTTGCGGTAGGATAAAGGAAGTAAACATACTACCCATAAAGAATGGGTATTGATAAATTCGTTCTACACGAATTATTCCCCATCCTAATAAACTGACGCAAATTACAACTAATATATTTCGATATAATTCGGACATAATAACACCGAAAAAATCGGCGGGAGCAGTCTGGATTTTAAAAACAAAGAATCTTTCATATGCGGGACTTGCGTCAAACCATCTCCAAAGAAAGATTTTGGAGACAATGCTGTAATTGCAAGAGATTAAAACCAGAAGTACTAATGGATTGGGCAAATACCTTTAATACGTCAGGACGAGCGAGAATCAATTGCAGAGCTTCTGCGATCGCTTTCCCTGTGACTTCTGGTAAAATCATCCCATTGACGCGATCGCTAACTACATTGCCACAAAATCTCGAAGCAATGATTGGTAATTTCCAAGCTTGAGCTTCCAGTTGTGTAAGACCAAAACCATCAGAAAGGGTAGGAAATAAAAACACATCTGCACTTTGATAGTACTTTGCTGTAGCACTTCTGGGTACTGCACCAATCCATTTGACCTGAGAATGGGATTCTTGAGGCATGGGGATACCTTGAGAACCAACCAGCCAAAATTCAATCGGGCTAGAGCGCAACAGTGAGGCCGCTTCGAGTAATGCCGCAATCCCTTTTCGCAAAATTATTTGTCCCAAGAATAGTACTCGTAGGGGTCGTTCTGGCGAGAAGGCTGGGGGATAGGTACGTACAAACTTATCTGCGTCTTGGGGTGGTTGGTAAGCTAAGGGAATAATATCGATTTTTTCTTTGGGTATTCCTACTTGCTGTAGGGCTTGACTTGACCAACTTGAGTTTACTATAATTCGGTCAGCTAATGAGCATTCTTGCTGCCAGTTAGCCCAGTATGACGGTGGTGCAACCTGGTTAGTAAATTTAGCTAATTGATGCCTAGCATGTTCTTGGAACAATAATTTTTCTTCGACAATGCCTGGGTCGATTTGTCCCAATATAGTTTGCCAACCCTGGCTTTTGGCATAACGAAACAAATCTAAAGCAGCATAACTATAGGCAAATAGAGTCGGACGATTAATTTGAGAGGAAATGCTTTTTAGCTCTAGCACAGCTCATTTTTCATTCCGATGACCATCATTAACCTGGCCTCTGGGCAGGTGGCGATCAGACTGGGCGCCAAGGGACCGAACTCCTGCGCGGTGACGGCTTGTGCGACAGGTAACCACTGTATC
>JANNFJ010001078.1:0-6039 GCA_031379725.1 Calothrix sp. OTE_75_metabat_31 | reverse complement strand
CTAGTAACTCGAAAATCCTGTACAAATTTTTCTTCAGAATTTGGGGCAAAATCTGCTTTAATTCGATTAAATGTTCTACCAATTGACCTTGGCAAAATACCTGTTTTTTGATTAACAGGTTTAACATGGACTGATGGGAGTTCTGAATCTGTTTTTGTTGGGTTCTTAATTTCACCGCGATTAAGTGGTGACTCAGATGGTACAGATACTAACGGTGATGATTTGGCAATTGATACTTTTGTCGAATTATTAAGAACAATTTCTTCTTCATTATATTTGGCTACTGTTTCATCAATAAATTTTAATTTCTCCAATAATTGATTATTCGATATATTTAAGAACGAACGAGTTAAACTAAACTCAGCTAGTCGTATTTTGATAATATTTAACTTGTTATTGAGCGAGGAAAGCCAATAACCCATGACATTTTCGGTATACTTACTATAGTCAGAAGATATTTTTCTACCATCAAATTGTTGAATTTCAATATCTCTAATTTCCTCAGCAGCTTTGTATGCATCTGCTAATGCACGTTCGGGTGTATCGAAAAACCATCTATAGGTAGAATGCCATAAATTACTGATTTTATTACGTAGCGATCCTGCATTTTTATCAACTGGTGAAGCTTTCATGGCAGCCATAATACATATAATGCATATAATTAATTCTTATTTTACGGTATCCTAATTTTATTTTCCCAAAATTAAAGACTTATAGGTTATCGCAATCCTTAATTATTTACTGAAAAAAGAAACCCGGATTTCTAAGTAATTCGGGTTGATGTTATGATTAATTGTTACGTTTTGGCTACGGCAATGCTTAATTTCCTAAGTACAAAGGTTCTGCAAAGGTAATTTTTGCTCTTGTTTGATATATTACCAACAAAGATTATGTACCAATTTGTATTTCTACCAATATGTATAAATTACTCTAAATATCCGCTATTAAGAGGATTTGGCACGGGAAAGGGACGATTTTCTAATGGTTTAAATTGACCTTTACTTGCATCGTAGGCAAAAACTCCCCCAGTCTCAATCTCATAAATCCAAGCATGAAGAGTCAATTTACCAGCGTGCATTTTAGAACGAATAACTGGATAGGTTTCCAAATTTTCAATCTGCGCTAATACATTCTGTTCGATTGCAATTTTTAATAGTTTTTCCGGAGGATAACCTTGATAGTTATCTACAACTAAACGACGAGTCGATTCGGCATGATTTCTTAACCAATCGTAAACCAAAGGCATCTGTTGGGCAAGATTACCTATTTGTAATAAACCTTTCATTGCACCGCAATGCGAGTGACCGCAAATCACAATTTCTTTGATACCTAATCCATGCACTGCAAACTCGATTGCAGCACCTTCACCGCTGTTAGATGAACCATAAGTAGGTATTACGTTACCTATATTGCGGACAACAAATAATTCTCCGGGTTGACTTTGAGTAATTAAGCAAGGATCAATTCTGGAATCGGAACAAGTTATAAACAGGACTTCTGGAGATTGACCTTGAGATAATTGCTCGAACATCTCACGGTGGGAGGTGAAGTAGTTTTCATGAAAATCATTTAACCCTTCAAGAATGCGTTTCATCGGCACAAATAAAATTCCCCTGTATCAAGATATTCAGTTTACTACTTCAAACTTACGACTCTATTTTCCGTAAATATTCTGAAATATTATGTATATAGAGATGCTTTTGGTTGCATCTTTTAACTATCTTAGCTTCTTAAAATGAGAATAGTGTATTTTCAGAATCTCAGTTTCGTAAATGTCACCGAGATTCTAGCTGATTACGTAGGATTTCGCATTGCTGTAGACTAACTAATGCTCGATCCATTTGGCATCAGAAACTATACAAATACCTCCATATTTCTTCAAAATAGGAGTAATCGCTCCGACAACTTCTTGCTCTTTTTCTTGATGACAAACGCTTAAAACATAGACATTTGTGAGAGCAGTGCTTTCCAAATCGTCAATTACACGTCCTCTATCTCCTGAACCTGTTATATCTTTAATAATGCTATAACCTGAAATGCCAGCTTTACTCAATACCTTTAAAACTTCTTGAAGTTCTAATGAATTGGTAATAATCTCAATTCGTTTAACTGCTTCCACTTGCTTAAACTCCAATTCCAATTGCTTTAACGATATTCATATACAAAGGAATTCCGACAATAATGTTGAAAGGAAAAGTCAAGGCTAATGCCATTGACACATACAAGCTTGGATTTGCTTCAGGGACAGTCATTCGCATTGCCGCAGGCACCGCAATATACGATGCACTGGCAGATAAGACTGCAAATAAAAGTGCATTACCTTGAGACATGCCGATGAATTTGGCAATGACGATGCCAACAATTGCATTGGCAACAGGCATAAATATCGAAAAAGCAATTAAAAATGAGCCTGTTTTACTCAAATCTTTGATTCTTCGAGCCGCAACCATTCCCATATCAAGCAAGAAGAATGACAACACACCGTAAAAAATACCTTGAGTGAATGGTTCGAGTTTGTGCCAACCTTTTTCTCCAGTCAGCATCCCAATCACGACACTACCAATTAACAGGAATACCGAACCATTCAAAAATGCTTCCCGCAATACCTCACCCCAAGAAAATTCTTTGCTATCTTCGTCATCTTTACTTTTGGCAAATAGTCTTACTAATACTATTCCGACAATAATTGCTGGAGATTCCATCAATGCTAACGCTGCTACCATGTGCCCACCCGAAGGTAGTCCTACTATTTTGAGAAACGATTGTGCAGTAATGAAAGTCACGGCACTAATCGAACCATAGGTCGCAGCAATAGCTGCCGCATTATACGCATCTAGCTTTATTTTTAGGATAAAAAATGAGTAAATAGGTACAACACAAGCCATAACTATCGCTGCTACAAGTGTTAGGACAATTTGGATATCGATTTTACTCTCTTCTAGTTCATATCCTCCTTTAAATCCAATTGCTAGCAGCAGGTAAAGTGAAAATAATTTTGGTAGTGGTTGGGGTATTTCTAAATCTGATTTAAGAATAATTGCCAGCATTCCTAAGAAGAAAAATAATACTGGCGGATTTAAAAAATTGGAAAGAATGAGGCTTGTATTCATTTATGCAACTCCTAATACAGGTGCGATTTAACCCACTTGAAAGTTACTACTACTAATTTTTATAGCAATACATATTATCTTGAAAATCCGATTATTGGACTACTAAAATATAGCTTCCCTGCATCGGCTTGGTTAAATGTAGCCAAACATAAATTAGTAAGAGCAATGAATTTATTTAATTAATATTACAATATATTAACTTCATCTAAGCGAATATATTCTAAGAGTATGGCAATTGTGTGAAGAATATGTGTTGATTTTGTGACATGTATCCTAAAAAGCTTGTCCTAGCATATATATTCCTTAATTACGGAAAAGCGGGTTAACCAGAGATTTAGGTATCAATTTGGGTACTTTAATAGTAGGAACGTCAAAAATTATTTTGGAGATAGCCTCAAATGGTTGCTAATGGTCGGTTGTTTATTGCGATGATACCTGCATTAATGTTTTTATTACTACCACCTGTAGCCGAAGCAAATGACCCAGGTGGCTGTTTTATGGTTACCTCATCCGGTCAGACTATCAGTTTGGGTAAGCTGTGCGGTGCTACGCAACCCAATACAGGATTATTTCGCGTTCCGATTAAGCGACGTAGTGGTAAAACTCCGGTCATTGATGTTACTTTTAACGGCAATCAAGTATTCGAGATGATTGTTGATACAGGTGCGAGTGGAACTTTAATTACCGATCGAATGGCAAAAGCTTTGAATATTCAACCTTCGGGAACTATTAATGCGAGTATCGCGGATGGTAGCGAGGTTCAATTTAAGACAGGAATTATCCAAACAATTACAGTCAGCGGTGCAGTTGCCAATAATTTGGAAGTTGCGATCGCACCGAAAGCTGACATTGGATTGCTGGGTCACGATTTTTTCGATAATTACGACCTAAAAATCTTGACAAATGCGATCGAATTTCAACGTCGTTGAAGTTAATAAAGATTTATTTGATATTTAACACGTTTTGACAAGACTTTTTTGAAAAAATAAACTGGATGTAAAAAAATGACTATTGTCAAAATCAAGAAAACTGTAGGCTATTTATCAACTGACGTTTACATCTATATCAAGGAATAATTATGTTCAATAATGTACAGTCATTTTTAGGTATGATTGCCCAACCTGATTCTCAACAAGCTGAACGAGAAGCGACTATCGAATTAATGGTGATGACGATGTATATTGATAAAACCCTAAAACTTGCCGAAGATGAGGCAATTAAACAGTATTTGGGTAGCATAACCTGGGAATCATGGTTACCTAGCGAGAAATTTTTGGGAGTTGCGATCGCAAAAGTCAGAAATGCGTTAGGAAGCAAAGATAAAATAACTGCGTTCCTTGAAAATATCGATAGTAGATTTAGTAATGAAGAACGCAAAAATAAAGCTTTAGAAGCTTGCCGTGAGTTGGCAATAGCTGATGGTGAACTCTCGCAAGAAGAGCAGGATTTTTTGGATATTGTTGCTCAAGTTTTTCAAGTTTCTTCCTTTGAATAAGTTTGGATGGTATATATTGGCAACATTAAAACTGCGGTGTAAATGGATAAATTAAAATTTCAATAATCTGATCAAATTGCTTGTTCAAATATTTGCGATAATAGGATTTATTGTTTGCCGACGGTATGTAAGGGCGGGGTCTCCCCGCCCATATGGCATATTCAGTGACTAATTATACTAGTGCTTGTAGAGATTATTGTTTGTCCCACGGTATTGTCGGGCGGGGAGACCCCGCCCCTACGGTGTATTCGGTGACAAATTATACTTACAATAATAAGGATTTTTCTTTGTCCCACGGTATGTAGGGCGGGGAGACCCCGCCCCTACGGTGTATTCGGTAAGGATTGTTGTTTGTCCCACGGTATTGTCGGGCGGGGAGACCCCGCCCCTACGGTGTGTACATATTAATAATGCACCTCCGACTTCACGGGTTCTTCCTCGATGTTTCTATGGGATGGGGCTTTCTTTCCACCACCTTTGAAAAGATTCAAAAACCAATTTTGGAAGTTGTCGATATAGCTAAATATCACCGGCACTACCACCAAAGTTAAAAGGGTGGAAGTCGTAAATCCTCCAATAATGGCAATTCCCATTGGTTGACGAACTTCTGCACCAGCACCAAGTCCGATCGCCAGGGGAATAATACCGACGATAGTTGCCAAAGATGTCATGATAATCGGTCGAAAACGCGATATTCCTGCATCCAGGAGCGCATGACGTTGCTTTTTCCCTTCTTGGAGGTTAATAATGGCATAATCTACCAACAGAATCGAATTTTTGGTAACAACTCCCATCAACAACACAATCCCAATCAATGCATAAAGTCCCAAGGGTTTTTGGGCAATCATCAAAGCGAGTAATGCACCACCCAAGCAAAAGGGTAATGCTGCCATAATTGCTAAAGGATACAGGAAGTTGTTATACAGCAATACGAGAATTGCATAAATAGACATCAACGCAAGTCCCAATGCAGTACCAAAACGACCGAAAATTTCTCCCATAATTTTTGCACTTCCAGAAGGCTGCTGCGTCACACCTGGTGGTAAATTTACAAATCCTGGTAATTTACCCACTGCTTGGACTGCATCCCCTAATGAAAGACCTTGCAAATTTGCTTCGATAGCAACTTGACGCGCCCTGTCAAAACGGTTGATAGTTGCAGGGCCGCTACCAAAGCGAATATCTGCCACTGCAATCAAAGGAACTAGGGTATTATTTTGGGTTGGGACTTGGAGATTTTTGATTGTTTCAATATTTGCTCTTGCTTTTGGATCAATTTGGACACGAATCGGGATTTGCCGATTGGGAAGATTATATTTGGCTAAGTTTGCTTCGTTATCTCCGATGGTTGCCAGTGAGGCAGTTCGGGCAATTGATTGCACCGTTACCCCCAAGTCAGCTGCACGTTGCACGTTGGGAATAACAAGAATTTCG
>JANNFJ010001020.1:0-55763 GCA_031379725.1 Calothrix sp. OTE_75_metabat_31 | reverse complement strand
CTAGTACAGCTTGGCGTAAATAAACCAAGTATTAGATAGCCAAGACTTTACCCTTGTATGTCCACTTAAAAGGTTTAGCCATTGTTTTATTAAAATAGTCGATAAATCCGAGAATTCGAGTTTTGAGGTCATCCTGGCTCTTGAAGCTAGCACGCTTAAGTAATTTACGAACCAAAATACTAAACCAAATCTCAATTTGGTTAAGCCAAGAAGAATGTTTAGGTGTATAATGGAAAACAATTCTATGTGTTGGGTTCTTCAAAAAAGCAGCACGAGATTTCATCGATTTAAGTATGCCACTTTTTCCCTTAATACCCAGGTCTATATTCAAACCTTCTTTTTCCGCAACCAAGTAAACAAGCGATTCCGACTGGTGAGTATTAAGGCAATCCATAATTAAATGCCATTTTTTTGCATTGGGGTCACTTTCAATTATTCGGCGAATATTGAGGAGATAATCGGCTTCGGTTCTAGAATCTCCACAATTAGGCTCGATAATTTTACCAGTGGCGACATCAAAATTGGCTATCAAAGTTTGTGTACCATGACGAATATACTCAAACTCCCGTCTTTCAACTTTACCTGGTCGCATCGGTAAGTCTTTTTCTAAACGTTCTGTAGCTTGAATACCCGTCATTTCATCAATCGATATTGTGCGCTCTCCGTCTTGATAACGCGCGATCGCACTGATATATAAGTCAGTAATATCTTCCACTTTCGCGTCAAATTCTTCATCTTCAGGGGGGGGTTAACCAGTAGCGGCTCTGGTGTGGTTTAAGTTCTGCCTCTTCTAATAATCTTCCAACATGGCGGACAGATATGCTTTCAATAATGCCTTGTTTTATAATTTCGTCCGCTAGCTCTCGGTAAGTCCAATGGCTTATTGGTCGTCCATAGTCTTCAGGTTTTGAACATGCAAGGGCAAATAGTTCGATTACTTGCTCCATGCTAAATTTTACTGGTGCTCCAATACGCTCCGAGTCTTGTAATCTCTCAAAAATAGGCAACTTTTTATCGCTAGTTTCAAACCATCGGTTTCGCCATAAACGAGCCATGTCCAGACTTATATTTAATGTTCGGGCAATTTCGCCATGATTTTTCCCCTCTGATGCTAACAGAATTATTCTTGCACGTAGTGCTATTTGTTGCTCTGTACGGTGTCGGTTTAGCAACTGTTGCAGTTCTAAGCGATCGCAATCGCTTAAATTCAATTCTTTTGGAGCTAATCGTGCCACACCCTGACTCCTTACCTATCAACAAAAGGTAGTTTTAATCTAATTACTTATTCTCCCACAAAAATAGTGGGTTTATTTACGCCGTGCTGTACTAGTATATTTCTCTACCAGTCGCCGCTTAGGGCGAACTACGAAGTTTTCGCTATTCATGGCAGCAACTTCTGTGTGGAGTAGATTGGCTACTTGGCGGCGCAATTTGGCATCAGTTTTTGGTTCTTTATCGGAGGCTTGAGGTTCTTTGATTGTGGTATTGCCAACCTCAACGACCTTTTTATCTAGCTCTGTGATTAACTCCAATCGGGCGGTAAACAACTGCTTGCCCAAGGATTTACCTATTGGGGCATCAGTCGTCTCTGGATTATGCTGGAAAAACTCCAGGTTCTGGCAATAGTCGAACAGATAGAAAAATTGCTTATCTTGCCCTAAACCAAATAAATCGGGACAGCGACGGGTTCCCCGTCCTAGCATCTGCCAGAATTTGGTTTTGGAGCGTACAAGTTTGAAAAGCACCAAATTTACTACCTCTGGTATGTCAATCCCGGTGTCGAGCATATCCACCGAGATAGCAATATGGGGTTCCTTATCTTTGTTTGAAAAGTTATCTATCAGGGTTTGGGCATATGTGGTTTTGAAGGTAATAACGCGGGCAAACTCACCTTTAAAGTGCGGGTAGTTGATATTGAAGCGGTCAGCAATAAAATTGGCATGATCTTGGTTTTTAGCAAAGATAATGGTTTTGCCCAGGCGATCGCCACCAGCAACTTTCAATCCCCTGGTCATTAAATGCTCCAATACCTTATCTACAGTATCTTTATTGAATAGCCACTTGCTGATTGCTTCTGCTTCCACGCGATCTGGTGTGTTGCCTTCCTCATCCCATTCCAGCGCGTCCCACTCATCTCTTTCTGCTTCGGAAAGTTCGTTATAATTAATTCCCTCCCGTTGAAACTTAAGCGGCACTGATACTGCTAATGGTGGTACTAGAAAGCCATCATTTACGGCATCTTCAAGCTGGTAAGCATCAGTAGGTGCACCGTTTTCTAAGTCAAATAGTCCGTAGGTATTGCGGTCTATTTCATCCTTCGGCGTGGCGGTTAGTCCCAGTAAGAGAGAATCAAAGTAGGTAAAAATAGTGCGGTATTTCTGAAAAACCGAGCGGTGGGCCTCATCGATGATTATCAGGTCAAAATGCCCTACGCCAAAACGACGCTGACCGTCGCGGGTATCATCAATTAGCCCCATCATAGTGGGATAGGTGGATGCAAATACTCGTCCTTCGGTATCTTTCTCTGTCACCAAGTTCACTGGTGCAGCATCGGGAAGATGTTTCTTAAATACATTGATTGCCTGATTTACCAGGGCTACACGGTCGGCTAAAAATAATGCGCGTTTAACCCAGTTACAACGCATTAGCATCTCTACCAAGGCGATCGCTGTTCTGGTTTTGCCTGCACCAGTAGCCATAACTATCAATCCTTTGCGGTCTTTATCGCACTCGAAGGCTTCGGTAATGTGGAGAATAGCACGAGTTTGATAATAGCGTTCGGCAATGCTAGGCTTAATGGTGGCTTCTGCTAAAGACTTACGGGTAGTTCGGCGCTGTACAAGTAATTCCAATTCGGCTTTTTTGTAAAATCCTTGTACCTGTCGGGGTGGGTAATTAATATCATCCCACAACCAATGCTCGTAGCCGTTGGAGTAAAAAATGGCGGGACGCTGACCGAACTGCGTTTCCAAACAATCGGCATATAATTTAGCTTGTTGCTGCCCGATGCGGGAGTCGTTTCGGGTACGTTTGGCTTCTACGATAGCTAGGGGTTTACCATCATCTCCCCAAAGTACATAATCTACAAAACCTTTACCGGATGGATTGGGCATCCCTGTAACTTCAAACTCGCGATCACGAGGTTGATCGAGCGCCCACCCTGCCTCTTTAAGCAAGAGGTCTATGAAGATATCGCGTGTTTGTGCTTCAGAATAGTCATGGGTATCTAGCTGGGTGGTACTAGCTTTTTTGGCTTGGGCTATTTCTGCTCGTAATCGCTTCAGTTCCTCATCCAGCGCGTTTTTGTCGGCGAGAAGTGTTGAGAGTTTTTCATCACGTTCGCGTAGTTGGGTTTCCAGTTTCTGGAGTTGCTCGATGTTTCGTTTAGGCACTGGTGCAGTCTTGGGCAATGCGTCGGGGTTGAAGGTCAGCCCCGGTTCAGGTTTGCTGCTGCGCCCGTAAGTATGTGCTAACCAGTAAGCAACATGAAACAATTCCCGTACTGCGTTTATGGCATCCTTAACTGGGACGGCTCTGGCGCTGTGGACTGCTTGATTACCCAGTTTGATAATTACCCGTGCTTTATTAAATACTGCCTCCCCTACCAAGGTTTTAAAGGTGGGTTCATGAATCAGGGCGCTAAGGTTATCTTGATAAGGCAGTTCTAAGGAATTATCGTATTTATACATCCAGTTTACCGTTAGCTCCAAGGCACGACGGGCATAAAAGCAGGCAGTGCGGGAGTCGTGATATACTGCACTGAGGGCTTTATTGGCGGATTCGTAAACTGCGGGGAATTCAGCTTGGAGGAATATAAACTGGCTCATTAAATTAATAAAGCTTATTAAATTAATACATTATATTCAGTATTTATGTTGATTTCAAGCAAGAACCCCACAGCTAAACAGCCTACAATAAGGGTATGAAAATCTGGCAACTGATCAAGCGATGCCAAACCAAGCTCTATATCGCCATTACTCCATCTGGATACATCTCTACAGATGGTTCTTAGTTCGTTAATTTGAGAGAATGGTATGTTCATAGCTTATTTCTCAATACTTCTCACAGAAAGCTGCAATATTTTCCGTTAAAGTTTTTTCAGCAGCTTTGAGTTCTGCCTTAAGCTGTGCCACTTTTTGTTGTGTTCTCACAAGTGGTTGAACCATAGCTTTTTGTGTAAACACGTCCGGCGGCACTGGTATACGTAGTTGGCTGAGTCGATCTAGATTTAATGAAACGTTTGCAGCACCCCGCATGAGTGGAACTAAAAGCTCATCTTTGTGCGCTAGGAGGTAAAAATATACATACGGAACGTAGATTTCTACTTCTGGCTTGCGCGTCATAACTGCGGTGATTGTTGCGGCTGCAAACTTGCCACTCACGTAATGAATTGTCTTTATTGAGGCGTGTCCATGTCCAGTAGACGATACAATGGGAATACAAATTGCCTCGTTATCAAATGAGTAATGACTGTGGAACTTAGTCTCTTCCGATGATGTGATAAATGGAAATGGGCCATCCTCGGCTTGGGCTGCACTGATGTTCCCTTTCTGAATATTAAAAAGTTCATCCAACTGTCGTAATGGTACGTCACTTGGATATTCATATCCACTTAAGTAAACCCGCTCACAAAGGTCGTAATTATTTTTTGCGATTTCCTCACGACTCACAAACCTGTGTTTAGATTTCTGAGGGAGATAATTGCTAAAATGACGATTTTGCCATAGATTAACAACCTCTGGAAGTTCACTACCTGGTTTCACGCTCTTGATTGCATCGTTGTTGAACCCATCGTTCTCAATACGGTAGAACCATACCGAATCTGTTTTACCAGCCCGACTGAATAATAGAATTGCCGTGGACACACTAGCATAAGGTTTGAAAACCCAATGCGGCAGCGCAATCACTCCTTCGAGTCGGTTCTCCTCGATGAGAATCTTACGTAATTGAGAGTGGGCAGTGCTATCTGACTCTAGAACGCCTGCTGGCACTATGACCGCAGCCCGTCCCCCAGGCTTGAGCAATCTTAAAAACAGAGCCAGGAATAGCAACTCAGTTTTCTTGGTTTTAACGATCACCTGCAAGTCCTTAGCCGTGTTCTCATAGTCCAACGACCCAGCAAAAGGCGGATTAGCAAGGACAAGGGTATAAGATTCTTCATCACCCGAATGCTCCTGTGCCAGCGAATCCTGATAGCGCACATCCGGGTTTTCCACCCCATGCAGGAGCATGTTCATACTGCCAATACGGAGCATGGTATTGTCAAAGTCAAACCCGTGAAACATTTGATGGTGGAAGTGTTCCTTCAGCTTGGCATCGCGCAGAACTTCCGGGTGATGCTCCCGCAGGTATTCGTTAGCAGCCACCAGAAAGCCGCAAGTACCGCTAGCTGGATCGCAAATGACATCCCCTGGACTTGGTGCAGTAAGTTCCACCATCAGCCCAATAATGTGACGCGGCGTGCGAAACTGTCCATTTTGTCCAGCCGAGGCAATCTTGCCCAACATATATTCGTAGAGGTCGCCTTTGGTGTCACGGTCTTCCATTGGTACACCATCCAGCAAATCCACCACCTTAGACAGAAGCGCAGGTGTAGGGATGGTGAAGCGGGCATCCTTCATGTGGTGCGCGTAAGTCGAATCATCTCCACCCAAATTCCGCAGGAAAGGGAAAACATGATCGTTGACTACAACAAACATCTCCGGTGCCGCAAAATGCTTGAACCTCGACCAACGCAAATCATCGTAGGAACGCTCTTTGATATCTTCACCCTCTGGAAAAATCCGCCGTTCCATCGGGCGCTTGAGTCGGTTAGCTTTGTTTTCTTCTAGAGTATGCAGGTCATCAAGCCGACGCAGAAAAAGCAGGTAGGTAATTTGCTCAATGATTTCGAGGGGATTGGAGATACCACCCGACCAGAAGGCATCCCAGATGCGATCTATTTGACTTTTAATTTCCCCTGAGATCATGTTGTGTTTGTATTATCCGCTAAAGTGAAAGTAACAAAGTGAGCAGCGCGGCTTCACATTATTATACTCGGCAATAATTGCAGGCAATGGGGCAATTATCGAGATTGACCCATTACCAGTTATCTTTAATTGTAATGGGGCAGGTAAACAAACTTACTTATGAGCCGAATCATCGCAATCTTCAACCAGGCGGGAGGTGTTGCCAAAACCACCCTTACTCAAAACCTGGGCTACCACCTAGCACAACTAGGTCATCGCGTCCTGCTCATCGACATTGACCCCCAAGCCAGCTTAACTATATTTATGGGCTTGGTTCCGAGAGATTTAGAGCAAACCGTCCACAATGCCATTGTGGAGGAACAACCCCTGCCAATTATTGAGAAAATTCATGGTATGGATTTAGCCCCTGCCAATATCTCTCTCAGTACGGCAGAAATGCAATTGGTGAGTGCTTCCATGCGGGATTTCCGCCTCAAAGAAGCCATAGAACCAATTGAATCAGATTACGATTTTATCCTAATAGATTGCCCTCCCAGCTTAGGACTGCTTTCTTACATCTCCCTTGTAGCCGCCACCCACGTTCTCGTGCCTTTGGAAACCCATTTCAAAGCCTTTGAGGGCACAGGCGAACTATTAAAAACCGTGGCTACAGTCCGCAACAAACCCAACCGTAAACTGCTGATTGCCGGGTTTGTGCCGACAAAATATGATGCCCGCAACTCCCAGGACACTCGCACCCTCGCAGCCATCACCGAACAACTAGCCAGCGCCGGAACAGTCTTTGCCCCCATTCCTCGCTCCACTGCTTTTGTTGATGCATCAGAAGAGCGAATGCCCCTAGCGGTGTACGAACCCAAGCATCCATCCGTTGAAATCCTCAAAAAAATAGCCGTTAGCCTAGAATCCTTACCATGAGACGCACTAAAGCCAGTCAACCCCTCAAAAGCAAAATTGAAGTACCTTGGGACACCACAGGTAACTTAAATGCCGATTCTTCCCACTCCATCCCATTAGAGCAAATTCAGCTTCCACCGACTCAACCGCGCCGTTACTTTGACTCCGAGGCATTAAAGCAGTTAACTGAATCCATAAAACAACATGGTATCCTGCAACCCCTGTTGGTACGCCTTGTTGATGAAGGTAAACACGAATTAGTAGCAGGAGAGCGCCGCTATCGTGCCGCATTAGAAATTGGACTTAAAGAAGTCCCCGTGGTCATCAGGGAATTAGATGACAACGCCGCTTTTCAACTAGCACTGATAGAAAACTTACTTCGAGAAGACCTTAACCCCGTCGAGGAAACCGAAGGCATCCTCCATCTGCTGGCTCTCAAACTAGGTCGAAACGTTAAGGAAATTCCGACCGTACTCTATCGCCTACAACGCGAACAGAAAAAAGTATCCACTGCACCCACACCTACCCATAACGTTATGGGCGAAGTAGAAAATGACTCCATAACCAATAACAATAACGTTATAAGCAAGGACGAAAGTGATGGCGATGCCGAAACCCATAACGTTATGGGCGAAGTAGAAAATGCCTCCATAACCAATAACAATAACGTTATAAGCAAGGACGAAAGTGATGGCGATGCCGAAACCCATAACGTTATGGGCGAAGTAGAAAATGCCTCCATAGCCAATAACGTTATAGTAAAGGATGAAGGAAATAATGAAGAAGAAACTCATAACGTTATGGGCAAAACCAAAACGGATAACTCAGCCTTCATTCAGCCGCAGTCTGCGCTTGCCCCAGACCTAGAAATCGTTGAGTCAGTGTTTGAGGGTTTGGGGTTAATGACCTGGGAATCTTTTGTCAAGAATCGCCTGCCCTTGTTAAACCTTTCGGACGACATCCTTGAGGCACTACGAAAAGGCTCACTTGAGTACACCAAAGCCAAAGCGATCGCAACTATTCAGGATAAGGAGGAGCGTATTGCCTTTTTGGAGTCAGCTATTACCCAAAACTGGTCATTAAGCGAAATCAAGCAATATATCAGCGAGAATAAAACCCCAAGCTCTACCCAAAAAACAGAGTCTAACGATTACAAAGAGCGCTTTACTGCTGTAACTACCAAACTAAGAAAGTCGCGTATTTGGTCAGACCCATCTAAGCGCAAACAGGTAGAAAAATTACTCTCTCAACTGGAAACGCTAACAAATATTGAGTGAGCATCCTCGCTACTTAACTCGGAACTTAGAAACTGCCTATAACGTTATAGGCAACTATAATTGTTAAAATTTTTGTGGTCAACTGTTTACGACTCCGGGATGTTGGCAAAAAACGATAAAAAAGATTAACTTAGGGAAAAGTGCCAGTTAGTACAGCGGTTCCCCTTTTAATCTCATGCTAGAGTCAGAAAAACTTATCCAGATAGTACAAGCCTGGTTAGCTTACATCAGGTTAGAAGAACTGACTCAAGCCGAGGTTGAGCGGGGGTCAGATGCCTACCCAAAAGTAGTAGATAAGGGAGTGCAGCTTTTAGCCAACAAGCTAATGTTGGATAGCGAAGTATTTAAACAATTCCAGCAACAGCAACAAGCGGCAGCTTTAAGGGGAAAGTCCAATGATTTTCAAATGGCGATCGCATTCCCGCAAATCTATCTAATACAGGGAAAGGGAAAAGAGCAAAAGCTGAAATACCTGCCTCTTTTCACAGTTGATATTTCACCCATCTTCAAAGGTAATTACCGTAAAACTGGCTGGGACTTGACCGAATACGATTTTCAGCCAGTTGTTGTTAATTTGATGCGGCTGTACGCTCTAGAGGAAGAGCAAGCCGAATCACTGGTCGTTGCATCAGGAATTTTGAAATTTTTAGAAGACACATTTAAAGGAAGGTTCCCCACCCTGCGAGATTTTCTTGACCAGGTAGACTTACCGGAAGGAAAATACAAAACTTTTCGGCAACCTTATTTACTGCGCTGCGACTTTACCCCCTATAACGCTCTGCTCAAACTCGACCTGCAAGAAATCCTACTACAACTTCAAGTTTCACCCCATTGTGACGACTGGCTAACTGAAACTTACCCCGCAATGCAGTACCTTTGGGGAAAACCACAATCACCCAGACATGAAGTAATGTTCTGGGGCACCTTCCCCTCCCACGCACCTGATGAATATCAAGCATCAGTTATTAAACACACCCAAGAGAACTTACTAACTGCTGTTTGCGGACCACCGGGAACTGGAAAAACAGAAGTGTTTCTGCACCTGGTAGCACAGCAAGTAGTGAATCGGGCGTTACGACTTGTTCGCGGTGAAGAAGATGGGAATAATTTAATCCTCTTTGCCAGCACCAACAACAGCGCCATCCAAAAATTCCTTTCTCGGCTGACTGATAACTTTTCTACCGAACTTTCTACCAAACAGTTTTATCTCCCTGGCGGAAACCAAAGCATCATCCGTAGGGAAACCCTACCAAAACTGCAATCAAGCCAAGACTGGCTGCGAAATACTGAATTTAACCAAGACTCTTGGTCACAAGCCAAACTCGAACTTATAAAAGCAGAAAGTGAAATTCAACAACTGATAGAGCAAAATCGCTTTAATAACAGTCAAAAAGTTATTGATGCGGAACGGCGCGAGCAATTAAATATAGAAATTCAATCCTTCAATAACGATATTGCAGCAAATAATTCTGAGTTACAAGCACTTCAAGATCAGCGATCAAGTTTGGGAGATTACGCAAACTTTCCCATATCCGCTTACCAGCAAATAAAAGAGGGGTTATCCCAGGCAGAACGGGAACTACCGCGCATATCTGACTCCATCGCCAAACGAGCCTGGAACTTTATAAATGTTACTACCGATAAGCTAGTTTTTAAGCGTCTGGCAAATCGGATAAATGCTGCTGTTTTAAACACCTTGGCTTCCTCTCATCCTTTTCAAATACCCCTTGATAGATTGAGCTTAACCACAGCCCAGATGGAGGTTCAGCAAAAACTGGATTTCTCGCAACAATGGCAGCATCTCAACCAAAAAGTAACCAATATTCAAACCCAACTAACAGTATTAACCAAGCAATTAGAGTTCAAGCAAGCAGACTATCAACAAATTCAAAACCAACTTGATAATTACCCTCAAGGGGATTTTTACAGTAGTTTTTACCGCGACTACCACAAGAAGCAACTATCACTATTCCAACATGCCTGGGCGTTTCTTCAACAAGAAGTTCTCCGACGCAAAGATAGCGTTATTCGGGCATTAGAAAGCTATGGCAGCGTCTTGACGGGGGACGGAGATGCATTGCTCAAATTGGAAACAGACGGAGATGCCATTTACCGCGACTTAAGCTTAATTTTCCCCGTCATTAGCTCCAGCCTGCAATCAATACGCAATATGCTGCCAATCCTCCAACCCAATAGCGTGAAGCTGGCACTGGTGGATGAAGCAGGTACAACACTCGTACATCAATTATTTCCCTTGCTAGTGCGATCGCAACGAGCAGTAGTGGCAGGCGACCCTCAACAAATTGAGCCAATTGTCAACCTTTGCGACGATACCATCAAACAATATCTCAAAACCGCCTTTCTGGATATGGGCATGGGGAATAAAGACTACTATCGCTATGCCCCCACCGCCAAATATACAGCTACCGCTTACCATCGTGCGGCTGGTGCTAGTGGTACAGAATCCGACTTAGGCAACGGCATTATCCTCAGAAATCACTACCGTTGCACCCCACCCATTATCCAGTTTTGCAGCCCCAACTATCCCGGTGGTTTGCAAATCCTTTCCAATTATGACCAAACTGCAACAGTTAAACACCTGCTGGCTTACCACGTCGAGGGAAGCCACATAAACCACACCAATCCCGAAGAAATCGATGCCGTCGAAAATGCGATCGCATCCTTGCTTCAGAATGGCTACGACCTTGGCACTACCGACAAATCAAAGACAATTGGAGTGATGTCCCCATTTTCGCAGCAAGCCAATGCACTGAGGTATCGACTTACGAAGCGTTGGCAAAACTTTTCTTGGGATGATGTTGGCACGGTTCATACCTTCCAGGGGGGAGAAAAAGCAGCCATTATCTTTTCTCCTTACCAGTGCCACAAAGACCATAGTTTTTGGTTCCTCAACCGCAAACCTAATTTACTAAATACCGCCGTTAGTAGGGCAAGGGAATTGTTTGTTTTGGTGGGCAATCTCAGGGAACTAGAATTAGCAGGTGGTGAAACCAAGCGGTTAGTCGAACATATTCGGCAACATGGGGAAATGCGATCGCCTTCGGTTTGAAATGAGATATTTACGTTTCCCTGTTGTGCTTGCTTGTGCCGCCACCCACGACAATACGAAGCCCATTGAGAGTATATATTTAGCCTTACAGTCAGGCTAGCAACTGGGAAAAATTGGGCGGCGAAGCGGAGGTGTTGGCGCTGCCATTATTAAATGTGTTGCCTAACGAGGGATTCTTTGAGCAGTGCCAACTCCCGCCCGATTTAGCGTAGCATTTTCCAGTTGCCTCAAGGCTTGTAGAGAGTGAAAATAATTCTAAATTACAGTTTACTAGCTATAATAATATCTCTGTACTTACAGATTTTATTGTTTTATTTTTAGCCAAAGTCTAACTATATTTATGGATGAAAAGCGTCAGAAACCTGAGTTAGCATCCTTCAGTCCTTCAGATTTTATGAGGGCACGACGACCTTATCTTTTCTCCGATACACAAGTAATTGGGGAGCCATTGCTAGATCGAAACTTTTTGGAATATCACTTAGACACACTGACTAGCCGTAGCCAAGAAAAGGATTTTGAACATTTCTGCCGTAAATTAGCAGAGAAAGAGCTTTGCCCTAATCTTTTGCCACAAACGGGACCGACTGGAGGAGGAGACAGCAAAGTAGACTCTGAAACTTATCCCGTATCTGATGCTGTTTCACTTCGTTGGTATGAGGGAGTTGGGCGCGAAGCTGCATCAGAACGTTGGGCATTTGCTGTCAGTGCAAAACAAAAATGGCGTGAAAAAGTTCGTTCTGATGTCCAAGGAATTGTAGAAACGCAGCGTGGCTACACTTTAATTTATTTCATCAGCAGTCGCTACATCAAAGATAAAGATCGAGCCAACATTGAAGATGAACTGCGAAAACAGCACAACATTAAAGTACGAGTTTTAGATAGAACTTGGATACTCGATAAGGTGTTTCAGAACAAGCGGGAATATATCGCTATAGAAACTCTCAAAATCAATTCACCCTTGACTCAGGCTGTTAAGAAAGGCTCTTTGGATACTGCTCGTGAGGCTGAATTAAATGAACTAGAAGCGCAAATACAAAACCCTAGCCGTTATCAAGGTGTTGAGTATCAACTAGTTGAGGATTGCCTTGAAGCAGCTACTCTATCACGTGAACTTGAACTACCGCGTGTCCAGGTTGACGGACGTTTTGCACGAGCCGAGCGCATAACCGAACAATATGGAACGCATCAGCAAAAGCTTCGGTGTGCTTACGCCAAAGCATGGACTGCTTATTGGTGGTATGACGACTTTCACACTTTGAATCGTATATATGATGACGTAGAGCGTCTTGCTATTGGGAGCAGCCAAGCGACGGATATTGAGCTACTGGGTAATTTATTGTTCCTTCTACGTGCAACTGTTATGGTGTCGCATCTTGAAGCTACCACCGCAAAACTAGACGAGCGAACTGTAACGTTGCGGACTGAGTTACATCGTCTCCAGTCTGAGCAAAACCGACCAGGCAATGCATTGCACGCACGAGCTAATGAACTCTTGATGGATCTAAATGAGACTATGACAAATTTAAAGGAGGCTACGGATAATTCCTTGAAATTACAACAAGTATTTAAAGAATTTCAAGAGGTTTTTACTGCAAGCGAAGGGCTGGTTAACTTTCCTGTCGATTCATTAATCGACATTTTTATGAGTTTCGGAGAGTATTTCGCTGACGATTCTAATTTTGATGAACTTTTTGAGTGTGTACTTTCTGTCGCACAAAAACGCGAAAGCATGGCTAGCTCTGGACGTATGCTTTTGAAGCGGGGCGAGCAGAAGTTGCGTAGTGGTAAATTTTATGAGGCTATTCGCCTTCTTGGTCGGGCACAGAAAGACTTGGCGATGTATGAATGTCATAGCGAATTGATTGCTACTCTTGCGTTATGTGCAAGCGCTTATGAAGCAGCAGGCTTGCTGTGGGCTGCACATGCAAATATGATTGCAGCAACATCTTTAGCTCTAAATGAGTTTTGGAAAAAAGGAAAAATTACTGTTCAAGCTCTTGCATGTTTACAACGTCTGATTTGGATTGATCTACAATTAGGGCGTATTCCAATTACACTTTCCTGGATTGTTACCGCTTCAGTAATTGCCGCAACACTTATTCTTGAGTCGGAATTACAGGAGAAATTCCTTGAGGAGCGTCAAAACCAAGATTTAGTGCTTGGAATTCTTCTACTTAAGACAGAGTTCCATGATTTAAAGCATTTAGGTTTTATACCTCAAGTTTTAGACAAGTTGAGTTTGCCAAGTTCATACGTAGCATCTTTATATGCGCTTGGGTATGAAGATATTCTCCGTTCGGAGGGATGGATTCCACAAGAAGAAAGTGCGTCGAATACTTATGAGTTCTTTAAAAATTGGGTAGCACAATCTGCAAGTAATGATTTACTTAAAACGCCAGAATTTTTATTGAAGTCAGAAATAGAAATAAATTCGCAAGTTTTAGGGTGTAATATTATCGCCAAATTTCCAAATAATAACAACTCAATTTTTATTGCAGAATCCATATTTGCTGCTCTTGAAGCTTTTTTAGCTACAAGTTTGGATGCAAAAATATATCCGCATCAATCAAATTTTCAATTGCATTTAGTACCATCTTGTTCCATATCTCATCCTATTGATTTTCAGATTAAGGACGACACAGGTGAGCCTTTTATAGAAGTTAAATATCATGAAGAAAAATTTGACATATCTGATTCTGAGCAAAAAAAATTATTCCGAGATAAATTAGTGAAACTGATTTTTGCAATAATTATGCGAATAGCATTTATACCAAACCCGGAAGAGTTTTTTGAGAATCTTGTTAAAGATGAACTGGGTTTATCACGAGCATTAAATTTTACAGACATAGCAACAGGTGTTAAGAATATTTTGGGAGACGATCTTTTTAAAATAAGACTTTTAGACTGGCAACCTGAAGGTAATACTGAAATATTACCTGTTCAGAGAACTACCCGTTGGGATGATGAAGTTGTTGAGTATGTTGCTAGGGAAGAATCGGATTTGGTGTCCCCTAAACCAGGAAAAGGCAAAGTACCAGCAGAACTCAAAAACATCGATAATTTGAAGCACCGCGATCGCAAAATTTTCTCATTGCTTAATCTTAATTTATGGAATCAAGCCGAATGGAGTGCAACAGGTTTTGGGTTTATTCCACATCCTAACAATTTGCCAGTTTTAACGCTTTTATTCAAAAACGAGGATGCAAGCAAGAATATTTTTATACAATGGCAAAAAGATATTGGAACTGAAGATGTAGAGGAAAAGCTTAGAGTATCTATAATTACTGGGATTGATGCCGATAATCCCGCAGCTTATCGCATGGTTATCGGGATGAACCCTAGTTGGCTAGACACTGCAAATGAAGTTAAAGGTTCGCAATACATCTCTATGTCACGGATTCATACTATGTATCCAAGAGATTCAAAAAATCTCGACCAGTTTCTGAGCGCATTTGAAAAAGTAAGGACTTATATTTTAGCCCCTGGATATGTGTCGCAAGATTATTTAAGCGTAGATTCTTTTATAAAGCTTGGAGTTTTAAAACGCCAAATAATTGTCCGTCCAGCGTGGCAAATTGGGGAACACGATCTTGATTTGTGTGGTCTTCAACCTGAAGATAAAGTGATTATTCCTGAAGATGTCAAAGAACCCCCAGTCGTAAGTGCTTTGGCACGTCTCAGGGAACTAAAATATAGGTAATTCTTTGAAAGTGAGTGGAGGAGAGAATGCGTAGTGCGGTTATTGACTAGCGTTCTAATCCCCAACTTTTTTTCTTTTCTGCCTCCTTCATCCGCGTCAAGTTTTGCTGCTCATACTCCAACAATTCCGTATTCCAATCAGATGTTTTGGGTTGTTTTACAACCGTTTGCGGCAACAATTCTTTAATGGCTTGTGCCGTAGAGCGTCCCGCATCATCGTTATCGCAGGCAACAGTAATAGCAGGAATATCCTTGAGAAAATCCAACGGCAAACTTTTGAGACTATCCACCGCCAAAAACATCATCCGCGTCTGAGGCATACCGGAACTTGCCGCTAAAGAAAACGCAGCACAGGAAATAGCATCGATGGGGGATTTACTTAGGACAACTTTTTCAATTTCATCTGTTGCTTTACCTCCAAAGTGGAAATAAAACCACCCCTCGGTTCGCTTCGTACTCGATGCGTATCCCATAAAGGCATTCTCTTCCCCCCGTGTTCCTCGCAAAAACGCCCCAGTAGTCGTTTCGCAATCTCCCGATGTCGCACCCATAGAAAGCGATCGCTCTATGCCCATCCTTGGCTCACGCTTGGATACCGGAAGCTCGCGCATAGTAAAAACAGCGTTTTGCTGGTCGTCAGCATAAAGCCATCCCTTGGAGTGGAGACCATCGACAAAATTTTCCGGCAATCCCCTCGCCTTAATCAAATAATTTTTTACAGACAGCCACTTCGAGACATCCTCCACGGGTAATATAAACTGCGGTACGGGTTCGTCCGCAACAATTTTAGACGCTTGTTCTTCCACCTTAGCCCTGGAAGCACGCAACATTCCTTCCTCCCCAAAGCGATCGCATAACCAAGCCAAGGACGAACGAAAATTACACCCCGTGACGTGCATCACCAAATCAATCGCTCCACCACCACCTTTTTCCGCCGTAAAATCGTACCACTTAGAACCATTAATATTGATAACTTGTCCCAACCCCTTCCAACGGTTCTCTCCTTTATCTGCCTTATCTAACCCCAAATGCCAAGCCACATCTTCCAGGGGCAAATCCCTCAATTGGTCGGCTTGCTGCTTCCAGTAAAAATTCTTTTCTTCTAGTTCCTGGACACGGTTTTCTAACTGCTGCCGTAACTTTTCAGATGCTCCTGCACTCCTTGAAGCCCGTTTTTCTAACCCAATCATCCTGCTTCTATCTGCCAGCTGGTGATTAACAGTTTGAATTGCCGGGTCATTTTTGATGCGTTCAAATAATTGCTGTGCCGTCTCCCCCTGTTTTGGAGCCAATCTGTCCAATTCCAGGGTCAAAGGCTCCTTATTTACTGCCTCATAATATTCTTTAACTTTGGTGTGAGTAGCTTGTGACCCCTTTACCCCACGTTCGATACCCAAAGGTGCGAGTGCCTTGGCATAAGAATCTTGAAACTTGGATAATTTAATACTGGCTTGTCGTCCATCTCCCCCAAACATCGCTTTATGACTTAATTGTTTGGTTTTGTCGTTGAGGGGAACTATATAAGCATGAATGTGGGGAGTAGATTCATCCAAATGCAACTCAGCCCTCACGCATTTATCGCCAAAATTATCTTGCAACCACTTCTTTGATGCATTCGCAAAATTCCACATCAAAGAATCATCCCATTCCCCAGCATGAGATGGGTCATGGGGACGAAAATATTCAGGGGATGCTGAAAGAAATATTTCGCTGCACAGTACCGCATCTTTACGCGGATTATGTTTCGTATTGTCAGCAATTTTGGCTAAAACTATTTCTTCTAGAGATGGGTCATTATTATTTCCCATCAGTCGAATATTTTCTTTCTTTGGGTCAGCGTTTGGTGTATCTTGAAGACGGGCAGTATGTTTTTCGCTGCCGCCCACACTCCCTAAACTTTTTAATTTCCCAACGCGCATAATTGCTTTTGCGGTCATTGAAAAACCCCCCACAAATAATCTGGAAATATGCCCCGCAGGGCGAACTTACTTCTGTGTCTGAGAGAGCCAGCATGGCGAACGAAGATGGGCGCAGCCCACCCGCAGGGCACAGAAGTGAAGTGAGTTCACTTTGATTATATCAAAGCTGCCCGAAATTGCTTTTGCGGTAGGGGACGTTGCTGAAAACGCAGGATTTTAAAAATACGTGAAACCCATACCCCCGCTATCTATACCCCTTGTTTTGAATAAGTCGCCAGCGGAATAAAATTAATCCGATTGGGGATGCGAGTAAAAGAGATTTAGTAGGAAAATATTAGCCATCAACCTGATAATTGTCGCTCTTCTCCCTACCTAATTCCTACCTAATTTTGGTAAGTAATATTGCTTAGTTTGACGAGTATTGTTGAAGTCGATGATAAATATAACTAATCGTTTTTGGTTGTGTTAGTTTTAGAAGCAAACATGACAATATTTTCAACCAATCCGAGACCTGCCTCAGTTATGCAGTCTGAGTACAATCAATTGCGCTCCTCATCGCTCTTGATGGGGCACATCCAGTAAATCAATCGCCCGTGGATGTCGCATCTTCAGATCGTCTATCGTACTTACTCGTGGTCGAAGGGGGGTCATCGTGGTTGGGGGGCGTGGTTATAGCAATATAATCCTGCGAAGCGATCGCGTTTTAGATTTTGTACTTTTCCTTTACTTCGTTCTCTTAAATTTATCAATATCCTTCTCGGATGACATGAAGAATTTCAATAATGATTTATCTTGAAATCTACAAGTTTGCATAATTCCAAGTAAAACGAGATATGAGGTAGCACCAGATTCAGAAAAAGACCCCGATATTTTTCGCTGTATAGCAAGATGTCTAATTGCACGTTCTGCTGTATTGTTATTCCAGGGTATAGCATCTTGAGAGAGGAAAGTGAATAGACTTTCCCTATAACGTTCAAAGCGTTTTTTATATTTAGCAACTAAATCAGAGCGGTAAACTTTATCAACAATATTTTGAAAATAGAATTTTTCTACGAGCTTCTTAAACTTGTTCAAATGCCTTTCTTTTAAACCATATTTTTCAACTGTTTCAAATATTGGTATAATTAAGTTCCTTACCTCAGAGACAAAACATTCAAACTCGGTGTCAAATGGTGCTGACCATAAATCGTCATTTAAATCTCTAATTAAATGACTCCAGCATTTTTGCTGTTTACAGTTTACAGAGTCATAACCACCATAAAAATCTGAAACTAATACACCCTTATATTCAGACAAAATTTCATGAACAATTTCTGCTTCTCTCGTCTTAGTTAATCTAAATATTACATTTTTACCATCTGTAAAAACCCAAACATATTGATTTATTCCTTGAATACTTATCTGAGTTTCATCAACGTGAATAAAAGGACTTTCTCGAATCTTTTTAAGAAGATTTTGCTCGGTTTCAGCATAATATTCCGAAAAATCTGTTATGAAATTAAAAACTGAACCTTGGCTAATGCTTTCACTAAACAATTCTTTATTTTGCTGCATTATCATTCGATATGACAGTCGAAGAACAAGTCTTTGGTAAACGACCCAAGCTTTAAATCCATGTCCAAATGAGCAAGGATAGCCAGTTTCAAAAAAACTTAGTAAGGCAGAATATTTATTACATATTGGGCAATAGTTTCTATAGCTTATATACTTCTCAATCTTTTTTCGACATCCATTTTTTGAAAATACAAGGTCAATAACTATTTTTTCAATTATCTTATATTCTTCTTTAAGGAGTTCACCATTGCATCGTGAGCATATTTCTGAGGCTGGCACATAAATCACTTTATTGAATTTTGAAGAGATTACTTTAGTATGAGCTTTATGTCCTTTTTGTGCGCCTCTTTTTCTACCTTGGCTATTCCCATTAGCATTATCTTTGCAAATACTTATCTTTTTCTTATCGTAGTCAGCGTGAGCAAATTTAAGAATTGTGTCAAATTGGTTATGAATTTTCTTACCAGTTTCTGTAGATTCTTTTTTGGGTTGATTGGCGAAATCAATGTTAGATTGTAATTCCGAATTTATGAGAATTTTACAAAATTCATCTGCTAATAGTTTGAGAGCGCGACAATCATCTTGGTTGTATTGAATCAACTTTTGCTGATGTTCAACTTCTTGGCTATCTTCCCATTGATATCGCCAAGCAATACTTTGTAATCCAGATGCATTTGGAGCTACCCAAGAACTTCCTATAAAATCGCCAATTGCTTTTAGACTATTAGAATAAGTTGGAAAGTATACCTTGCCATAAATATATGAGTTAAGATTTATCAAACGCTGTTTTATTGACTCACAATCAGTTGAGTACCTTTTTGCTAATTCATTAATGGCTTTGACTTCATAACTGCCATAATGATAAATTACTGCTTCAGTATATTCATTAATTTTTTCAATTAACTGCTTCCAGATACTTTCTTCATCCTCAGTTGTATCTGCCCAAAATGAATGATATGAAGCATTCTCTCCCGTGCAAATCAAAAGACCAATTAGATAATGGAAATTCTCATCGGGAATACCCTCAATATCTAAAAAAAGCTCAACTGGTTTTCTAGATAATTCTAGTAAATCTTGGATATATATTTTCTGCTCTCTAATTGCTAAAGCTTGCAATTCCAAGTTATGTTTTATAGGTAATTTACTTTTACGCTTTTTCTTATTTCGTCTGAGCCTAAATAAATACGAAAGTTGATGAATAGTAAATATTCCCTTTTTGTGATACTTTTGAATTGCTTTAGGTGTCATTCTATCGAGCAAGCTAAGATTATTCTCCTTAACAGCTTGTTCTCGACATAAATTCCTAAATTGGCAGGATGGGCAATGCTTATTCAAAATCAAAGGTGGAGGTTCAATAGGCTTTTCTTCCACCCATGCTTGTAACGTTTTAAGGAATGGAGTTATTGATTTATAACCACTTTCCAGTTTAACTCGATGAGCCTTTCCATCCATCCCCACAATTATGCCTACAGCAGGTAACTGTTTTTGAATTTGTCCCAGAATTTTACCAATAAATAAAAGTTCTGTTTTCTGTTCATTAGTAATGCTGTAATTTCCAATAATAATTGTCGGTTCGTAGATTGACTTACGACGTGATGAATCTGCATCAACTTTTGTCAAGACATCGCAGTAGGCTTCCCAATACTCCGATTTAAGCCTTGCTTCAACAAAAAAATCATTTCCCTTAAAGTTATTTTCATCATATTTTTTGGCATCAATATGTTCTTGCTTAAAAACCTCAAGATACTCAGCTTGATGAGTCCTTTTACGTTCTTCTATAATGCGGGAGTAGTCATGGGGAGTTCCCTTATCATCAGAAAACAGCATCTTATATGCCTTGCGAGGGCACTGGGAATAAGCAACGAACACTTTTGATGTAATGATAATTTCGGTACTCATAACAAAATATTTGCTCACCGACTCTTCTGCGCTGAGTGCAAAGCACACGCGGGAGCTTCCACTCCCGTGGTACGCTATCGCGGTAGTTGGGGGAAATATTACAATAATAAGTTACAGATTCCCGAAAGTGAACAAACAGCAGACGGGAGCAACCGAGTCAAAAATAGTAATGTGCTGACAATTCCTCATGTAGTCCCTCTGGGCAAAAAATGGCATAGCACCATGTTTCGCCAGTATCCCAAGGTTCGCTCGTTCCGTAACATGAGCATCCACTTTTCACGGTTGTTACCCAGCACAGGCTGAGAATTTTTTTGAGTCTGGCTCGCTTTAAACTGCTTTGAGCATATTCTTTAAAAGTGCTGGCTGGCATGATTTCCAAACTCACTTTGCCCTCCTTTCAAATATCGCCTTCGTCCTGTACGATCAAAGATATTATTGCTGTAGACCGTAGAGAAGGCTATCAGCTTGACTTGTAATTTCGCGCTTTAATGGATATCAACCAACAAAAAGAACAATTTAGCATCACCTATATCAGAGCCATCGCTGCCGTTGCAGGTTATTCTTTATATAGACCAGAAGTCGATAACGACAGCGTGGATTTAGGCATAGTCAGCAGAGGTGGTACAGGTAAAATCCTTTCTCCTAGACTAGAACTACAACTAAAATGCACAGCCAGAGATATCAGCAATGAAAACTATATTAAATATCCCCTCAATCTCAAAAATTATAATGATTTAAAAATAAATGCCCTTGTCCCTCGGATTTTAGTAGTCGTTTTAGTTCCAGAAAAAATAACCGATTGGATAAAACAAACAGAAGATGAACTATGTCTTAGATATTGTGCTTACTGGGTATCCTTGCGCGGAATAACAGACACCGAAAATACAACCAGTGTTACTATTGAAATACCACGTAGTAATCAGTTTACGCCCCTATCGCTCCAAGCCATCATTGAACGCATTAGTTTTGGAGATTTGCCATGAAAGTTACCATTAAGGATAGTCAAATACTCAAAACTGTTAACCCTGATGTGCTACAGGCACACTTGCAAGCAACAGGTTGGCATGAAACCGGACGAATCTATAATGATGCCGGGGCTATTTGGCGACTAAAAAAAGATGCCGCTCCTGAATATGAAATCTTGCTACCTCTCCAACATAATTTAGGAGATTACGCCGAAAGAATCAGCGACATATTAAAAATATTATCAGCGGTAGAAAATCGTGACCAAGTTGATATATTAAGCGAATTTATTACCAATTATCCCAACTTCACCGTGCAAGGTGTGGTTATGCAAATCGCTACTCCGCCCATTGATAAACTGAGTGGAGAAATTACTTTACTATGTGCAGTTTTTGATAAATTACAAGAAATTAAAACCTCACTTGTAGACCATGATTATATCTTAGCTATTAAAGCCTATCAGGAACGTTTACCAATTCGCTGCACAGGTGATTTAGTTAAAGAAGACAATCATTTTATCCTGAAAAATCCGACTAATTTGCTTTTTAACAATATGTGACACGTTTTTAACAAATTATATCCCGACACCAACCGCAAAGTTCTGTGCGCGGTAATGCTGTATACCGCCTGCCGGGTTCGGGAAGCTGTTACCCTTAAAATCGCCGACGTGTACGATTGGCTCTAGCTTATAATTATCAGCATCCATAAATTATCTTGTCACCAAAACTGGAGGGCGATCGCCCTCCAGCTATCAGTCTGCTGAAGAAAGAAACCTGTTTTTACCGACCGACAGGGAGGTAAAAATAGGTAGTTTCCGGTTTCCGGGGGTAAAATCACACTCATTGCTCAAGCTTTGAAGTATATCGTGACCGTTTGTTTTAGGTTCAAATCACAGTAACTTCGGTGATTGTCGAAGCATTAACCCAGAAATTTGCTCCCCCGCCTAACCAGTAATCTGGTTTTCTGGTAAACCAGGCAATATTCAAGAATTCTTCCCTAGTGGTCAAGCTATTGGGGAAAAAATTTATTGGTAGCAGATGCAGTAGGTTTTGGTAAAACCAAGTGTAATGCCAGGATTCAACGAGTACGATGCTCCGCAGGAGTCGCCAAAAGCGAACGACTTGTCGTCGCGCAAGCTTCGCCTTTTCAAAGAGACGCTATGCGATCGCATTTGAAACAATACCACTATGGTTTGCTAATCGCTTGAATTGGTCGATAGGCACTTATTTTTTTAGCAAGATGTAGGGGTGCAGGGTAATTGGTGGCATCGAGGTATTGAATTAATGCGTAAAGTCGCAGGCATTGAACGTAGTTTGCCCAATCTTGAAAGCTGTCTCCTTTTTGGAGAGTAAGGTTGAGTAATATACCGCGTGGGTTGTATCCTTGGGCACGAGGGGTTGGTTTTTTCATTTCTCCTTTTTTATCTCCTCTGGCTTTGGGTAGGGAAACTAATTTGCTTTCGGTTAATATTCCTCCACTGCGGCTGTCGGGACGTTGGTTGCTGAGGTAATAGTTTCCACACTCGGCATGAAGTGATGATGGGTAAAAAATGCCTGCTGTATGTCCTTTTAGTTCGCCATTTTCATCACGAACTCGATATATAGGGACTTCCGAATCATTACCGGGGGTGATGATACTGGCTACTCGAATGTGTTGGTAATCTGATATGGGGAGAAAAGTTAAAGGTTTATCTTCACCGTTGCTAAAAGCGAGGTCGTGAGGATGCCAAAACTGTTTTTGAAGGAAGACTAAACCGCGTGTACGAAGGTTAATTGTATCGAAGCAGAAAATTGTTGGCTTTTGACATTCTTTGAATAGGTTATTAAATACCCAGGATTGAATTGCGCTTGGATTAAAGTTGATGGGAGTAATAACATCTAAGCCGGATGCCATTTTGGTTTGGAAGGCGTGAAAGTCAAGCCAGTCATCACAACCATAAGCTTTGGCTGTTATGCCTGATTTGTCCATTCGCACTGCGATGGGTAGATATTTGGTGATTTCTCCTATATTGTATTGATGTAGATAAACGCCACAGCTTGCTGCATCGTCGGGGAAGTTTTCTGTCTCTATTGTCGGAATAGTATAGGCACCTGTCATAGATAGCAAGTCTTTGAGGGATGATTCCATACGGTAGGCTAACTTACTTTTGAGAGTGATTTTTTCAAATTTTCCCTCTTGTTTATTCGCTTCAATTGTTTCTAGTCTTTGCTTGATTGCGTTGCTGAGTTCTTCTTCAGTTAGAGCATCCTGACTATCGTCTTCGTCTTCATCATGAGTTACAAAATGGTCGGCAACACTGTCAAGCTTGGCGAGTGCGGGACGAAAACAAGGTTTTGGGTCTTGGGTGGCATCTTCCCAAAAGTGGTCTTTGGGTAGTATTTCAATTAAGGTAATTGTTTGTTTATTGGATGATGTGTAATCGGTCTTTAATGTGTCGATGATTTTTTGGATTCTCTCTTTACATTCCAATTCCCAGTTTTCTCCTAATAATTCTGCTCCTAATCCTCCAAGTCCAAGTACAACAATATCCTTGATGCCATATTTTGGTGCGAGTGCGTGAATTAATTTTTCGGAAGCAGTAGTTTGCGATAATAAAATGAGTCGTAAATCTTGCGGGACGTAAAATGGTATTTCTTCAATCTCAATTGCAAAATGCGATTTGATGAATTTTTTTATATCCCGATATTTAGAGCTTGTGTTTTTGACTGCTTTCTTATTATCGCAACGTGTGTAAGTTTCTATGATTGGGAATACATCACCAAAAACTTTTTGTATTCTCTGCAAGCAACTGTCATGAAATATTTCGATGTCTTTGGGGTATAATCCAGCACCAGCGTTATGAGAATGAGACATCGCATTGTTATATACTATTCCCCAAGCTAGGTCATCTTGCTTGCAGGGATTATTTATTACGTCTAAGGCTGTAAATTTATCTCGGAAGCCAAGTTCGTTAATTAGACGTGCAAGATGTCCTTCAAAGTCAATATTTTCTTTCTTGTCTTTCTTTTTTTTCTTGTCTTCATTCTTATTTTTGGCATCCTGCTTTTCTTTCATGAATTTTAATTGACAGGGTGCAAATCTTTTGGAATCTGTTGGGCTGACATAAACTGTTACACGCGATGATAAAAAGCCTAATTCCCAACTTACCCAACGCCTTATGCCATAATTACAGCTTATGTATGGTTTTCCATCTGCTGTGTAATGGAGTGCAAAGTTTATGCGATAGGAGTAATTATGCGTTTTCTTGCTCTTTTTGTTAGTCTCTTTATCTGTAACTTCTTTTGTTTCTAGTTCCGGTGTCCAGCTTATAAGTTCTGCAACGTCACCGTTATCAACAGCGCAAGGACGAAAAACTACATCTCTGAATATTTTATTAGTTATAGGGTCAATGAGTTCGAGGGATTCATCTGCTATGACACTAGCTAAGAGATATGGAATGAGGTTATAGTATATTGGCTCTATTTTTAATTTCCCATTCTTTAATGTCCAAACTTCTGGGAGTTTAATTGTCTCAAACTGCAAATCATTACCCGACAAAGAATCAATTTCTTGAATGTCAGTCTGTGTCAATGAATCGGTTTTTTCAAGAGCAATGCGTAACCAGGTTTTGACAACGAGTGTGATGTAGTCAGTAGATATCTTATCAGTTTTAGTGTACAACCACTTGGTATTGGATTTTAAGTTGAACGCATTTTTATTAGGGAATAAAATTTCATCCTCTAATATAAGTTTAAGTGCATGATTAAGGCTTTCGACTGGTAGCAAAATGTATTTTTTACCATGCTTCTTCTGCCGTAGTTTGTCAAATATTTTTTTCCATTTTTGTGGAACAATTAGTGCATATAACTTGAAAGGTAGTGATAAATTTTGAGGAACAGAGAGAGCGAATAATTGTATAGAATTAGATGCCATTTATTTTCTCCAATGCACGGTAGAAGGGTTCATAAAGTGAGCGGACTAGGGCAATGTCATGCGCGTCAAAGCCTGTTCTGGTTTTACTAAAGTAGGGTTGCAGAACATATTTAAATCCTTTGAGTAGGGAATCTTTTTCTGTTTCTGGTTGTTTAAGGGCTAGGTTCGGTGCCCATGCTGCGTCAATGAAGCGAATTAAGGTTGGTTGATTACCACGTATTGTTCGCGCTATTGCTTGCCAAGTCAACACCATTAAACTCCAAATAAGTCCTTCGCGTACTTCTTTGGATAGTCCTTTGTAGGAGTAGCGTAATTCGGTATCAAGGCTTTTGAGAAAGATACCATAACCTTCGCTTTTCCAAGCGTTACAAGCTTCGATAAAGTTGCCTTCTCTCTCAGATGCTATAGCTTTTCTTTCTCTCCATAATGCAAGTCTAAATTTATATTCGAGGTCATCGGGTGCTGGATGCGGACGAACTAAAAAGTATGCTCCACCAAATGCGCTTAGTCCTTCTGAATTTAAAATGTTTTTACCCCGTCCAATTGCGCTTATTGGCGCTAGTAAAATCGCTAGCTTGGTGTCTGCGAAATTCTCCACATTACTACGAGGAATTAAGGATTCGTCTATATCTTCGAGTGGGGAACGCGATGTTAATTTTCCTACTTGGTCTTTCCAATATGAACTTGTATCAATACTGTTAATCGCTTCGTAAACAAAGTCAACTTGCTCGTAACTATTGACGTACCAAATTAAACGCTTTCTACCTTCGGGTAATGCGTCAAAGTCTCGTTGCATAGTGTCGGTTGAACGAAGTAGCGAACGTACTATTTGTAACAGAGCTTCTTCTTTATTTGTAACCCCGGAAACTCGTACAGGTTTACCGTCAGGATAGTAACATTCTGTAAAATGAAAGCTGCTCTCTGAAATATTTTCTACAGATTTTTTAACTTTTGGACGCAGTAGGTAATCTACTTCCTTGTTTACATGATAAAGAGGACTTTGACCTGCCCAACTTGTACCACTTAGTAATAAAGCGTGCGCTCCTTGTGTTCCTTCATCCGCAAATACACTTGAAAAGTTTTCTAACAGCCAGCGTCCTTGTCCAAGTGCTTGGAAGTACCAAAGTGTTAATTGATTTTCCTGCTGTTCGAGTTTGAAACCACAAACTAAGCCTGATGCTAGTCCTGGTATTAAACCGTAAAAGTCTCGTGGAATACGGTTGAAGAAAACAATTTCGTCGGCACCGTCTACTTGTTGTTCGAGTGCGTATGCGATTTTGATTGATTGTTGAAAATAGGAAACAAATAGGGCTAATTTCAGGAACAATGCAAACTTGCAGCAAAATCCCCATTTATCACTGATTGCCTTTAACCAGCCTTTTTTAGTTAGTTCATTTTGTATCTTTGCAATTGTTTCTTGCTGTTCCTGGTAGTTTTCATGGTTAAGTCTCATTGCATACTCAGCAAGCCAGGAGTCTTTCCAGTCGCCTTGTAAAAATGTAGATAACTCTTCATATACAGGGTTTTTATCTAGAATGAAAGTCTCAGAGTCAGTATCTATACCCTCGGACTTGGCAATTTCTAATACAAAACCTCTTGCGATCGATGAACAAGTGAAAAATTTCTCTGCTAGCCACTTGGATTCGTCGGGGGATAATTGTAATTGTGTGTAGATATTGTCAACAAGCGCATCAGCATTTTGCAGAGCATGATTAAATTGTCCAAAGGCAAGTTGTCGCAGGTCGTTTCTAGAATTACGCAGTTTGGTTGTTCGTGTCCATGTTACTACTTGGTCGAGAAATCCATTGCTCCCCCTTTCAATTAATTTGATAGCAGGTAAAAATGTTGAGTCGAGGTTAGATTGCACTTTATCGCATTCGTCGAAAAATACAACGTTGCAAGTTCGGTACATCAATTCGTAGTAGGTAATTGACTGTGGACTGACGTGGGGTAATGGACGAGTAAATATGGCTGCCGCAACAGTGGTTAAAATCACATCTGAGTCTGCGAGTTCGTTTGCATCACGATGTCTCGGACATTGACCTATTAGGGGACAAACTTTTGGACCATTTCTTTTACTATTACTCCTGCTCTCGTCTTCACTGTCATCCTCACTGTCGTCTTTTACCTCTCTCAAATCAAAGCATGGAGGAGAAGCAGGATTTTCAGGTTGAAAGTATTTGCTTAAAGGGCAAGCTGTTGAGAGGTGAGTGAAACCATCTAGTCCACCGTTGACACCATGCCAGTTTTCAAGGTGAGTACCTCGACTTCTTTGACCAACTACTACAGATACTCGTAAACCAACTTTTTTAAGTAGACTTGCCATTCTTAGACAAGTTACAACTTCGTTAAAAACAATGCCAACTCGATGTTTTTTAGTTGCTAGTGCAACGGTTAGTATTTCAATTAGGGTTGATTTACCTGCATTTAATAATCCAACTAAGTTTTTAACTCCGTCGAAGGCGATGGTGTTAATTTCTACATAACCCATTCCTTGAAAATGCTCAATGATGATGTTTTGCAAACGCTTTTTATGGTCTTCACCGCAGCGTTCATCTAAAATATTCGCTGCTTCTTGCATTTCCTCTTTGGTAATGTAGATAGCTTTATTATTATCGCGGTGTACTGATATAACTCTTCCTGGGTATGTGGGTAAATCTTCTGGAAGTCTGACACTGTAGGCTTTTTCCTCTGACTTAAAGCAATATTCTTTACCTGGAGAGGCATATTTAACTGTACGTTGGCGATATTTTAGTTTATTACTAAGCAAGTCTTCAAAACTTTCAAAACGGTTGCCCCATATTGAAGGCATAGATTTTTGGGAGAACCGATAAGTTTTGTTATCAACATCGTAAGCTCGGTACTTTGAGGATATTTGGTTATAGACTTTTATTAATCGCTCGGTGGCATCTTCATTGGTTAAATAGGGTACTAGCTGTCTGATATTAAATAGGGTTCTTTTTGCCTCAGAGTTTTGGATTAATGAAGTTAGTCGTGGAAACAAGTAATATCGATTGGATATAAGCAACCATACAGAGATTGCAGTTTCAAGTTCTGTTTGAATACCTAACTTTTCCACAGCAAATAGACATAATTCCAAATCGATTAATGCTTCAATTTGGTCTTTATGTAACTTTGTTTTTTCTAGAGATTGTGCTGCTTTTTGCCGCCAAGACCTTGTTTCTCTCATGTCTTTTTCCCTTTCTTTTTGGTGGGACTTTTACCGCGTGTAGTCTCCTCACCCTCCGGATACTCTTTGAGAAGGGCTTCGCCCAACGTGAGTTTGGTGGGACGCAGAGCAACACCACCAACTGACTCACTGAATTCCTCACTAACTTCCGAAGAATCTTGAACCAAACCCACTTTCTTTTTAGCTAGTGCAAAAACTGCATCATCGAAGATAGGTTTAATATTCTCCCATTGCCATTTTGATTTAAGCTCTTTTAAATAAGCAGGACGGTCTTTCTTACGTTCTGCGGGGATAACAATATATGCAATATTCCATTCGGGTTCACTAGGTATTGGTTCATTACCCAAATTCCTTACTAATAAATAGGGGTTGGAATAATCTTTTAAATCGAGTGCCCATACTTCACTATCATTAAACTTGATTCTTATATCGTAGCTATCGCACTCTGGGTAAAGTTCAACATCTAAACCTATATCTACTAACTTTTGATATAGCTGAATTTCCGCACGTCCTGGGTAAAACCAAAACCGCTCAATACCGCGCTTCAATTTTAAACTGCTGTCTGATAATTTTATTTTGCGCTTTAACCTGCGTCCAGGTGGACAGCGATTACAGCTAGAATTAGCAATTACCTGCTTTTGCTGGCTTATTCCTGCGATCGCATAACAGTACGGACAAGCATAAAAATTTCCCTCGAACTCGTGGCAACTCGGTATCGGTTCGTAGCATTCATCTAATAAATCCGACAAGCCAACACCGAGTCCAAAACTCCCCTTAGCTTCTAAAAACTCGTGGTTCGACAAAACAGGATGCTCAACAATAAACCTTCTAAACTTTGTATAAATTTGCACGCCTTGTGGATGTGAGTGACAGTGTTGCAGCAGCGCAGTGGCAATTTTAGCCTGCTGTTGACTTAGTACACTCCCACCAAAAGCTTCTGCTAATTCAATTGCTAATTCTGTGGGTTCGCCAAAAAAAAGCAGAGATTCGCTACTGTCTATCTCGTCGTCAACTTCCACTGCCCACTCAGATAACGGTTGCTCGCAAAGCTCATAAAACTCCGGAATGCTAGCTGGTGCCAACTCCGGTCGTTCACCCATCAAAAATGCCAGAACAACCTTGTCGTAACCCATCTGCAAGTCATGGGGGTAAGGGTAAAGCGATTTTTGTTTCGCTTTAACTCTAATTAGACCCGCAGAAATTTGCTCTAGTGTGGGCGTATCGACTTTGACCACAAGTTACTATCCTAAAAAATCTAATTTTTATTATAGTAACTAATAATTTGCGAGTTAGATACATAAAAAATAAAATTTTATTAAAATTTATCAGTTGGTGGTGCCTTAACTTCGTGACTTATTGAAACTAAAAGCTTAATTCTTTACTTAGCAAGAATTTAAAGGCTAGTCAGCAAATATGCACGGGAGCTAAGTTCGGTTTAAAGTACCCTCCCTAAACCAAATCAGCCAAAACACCCAATATTTCCCGTTGCTGCTTCTGCCGTTGGCGATTATCGTCATACTTGCGAATAGTGTCAATATTGGCATGACGGCTAAGATTCTGCACCTTGCGGTAATTCCCATTGCTGTGGTCCAGGGCAGTTGTAATCGAACTATGCCTAACCCTATGGGGTGACATTTTCTTAGAAATGCCCGCCTTCTTACACAACCCATCGACCAAGCGCCGAATCGACTCACCGATTAACCTATCTTCCACATCGCCTTTGCGGTAAGCCATAGAACCAAACATCGGTTCCCTTAACTGGTTAACCTTATCGCTAGCTAAAATCCAATCGGTTAAAGCCTCTACCGTTTTGCGAGTCAACTCGATTGCTACCCTCTGCGTCCCCTTCCCCTTACCCAAAATAGAGAGGGTACCCGCCTGGGAGTTAAAATCACCCACATCGGTTTAAGAAATTATTGCCGCAGAAAGGCTGAAATTCGGGTTTGAAAAATATTATTAATTTTACTTATCTATAGAAATATTTATTAATCGGTTGGTGATGGTTTTTGGGTGAGCAATGTTTGTCAACCGGACAGCGATCGCCAAAGGAGGCACGCGCTGCAACATTAGCGGACGGCATCCAGCTATCAGTCTGCTGAAGAAAGAAACCTGTTTTTACCGACCGATAGGGAGGTAAAAATAGGTAGTTTCCGGTTTCCGGGAACCTAGAAGCGGTTTTCGCGGGAGCAATGAAGGCACCGTATGCAATAACGCTATCAAACCAAATCTTCCAACAGCGCCGTAATTCTTCCCTGTGCCTTGGTTCTGTTATCGTCGTAAATCATCAAAGTATTCAAACTCGCATGGCGGCTCAACTTTTGCACGCTGCGTACATCCCCCTCACTTGCATCAAGTGCCGCCGTTACCGACGAATGCCTGATTCTATGGGGGCTAATAGTTTTAGAAATCCCAGCAATTGAAGCTATTTCCACCACAATCTTGCGGAGACCATCACCCGTCAGCCTGTGTCCGTAGCGCGGACGCAGCGAAATAAATAAAGGTTGCTTGATATCAAGTTCCTTACGCGCCAACAACCAATCTTGAAGTGCCGCACAAGTTTTATGATGTAAATCAATATTTTCCTTTTGCGTTCCCCTACCCTTCCCCAAGATACTTAAAGTGCGTGCTGACAAATCTAAATCCTCAATGTTGCATTGAGAAATTTCTTCCCGTCTTAAAGCATTTGCCCATAAAAGTCGCAACAGTACATAATCGCGCTTTCCCTTCAACGTCTCCCTGTCTGGTATCGCCAGCATTTTCTTAAACGCCTCCGGTCCAATACCCGTTGTATCGCGGTACGGCTTAACCTTCTCGGACTTGATATCTGCAAGCGTCCAGTCGCACTTCCCCACCTTATACGCATAATTAACCAACGCTTTGATTGCCGCCAAGCGTCTATTGACTGTCGCCTCCTTCAATCCTTTATCAACCAACTGTGCCTTGTAGCGCAACACCAAAGTTACAGCCGAAAACCTATCCATCTGCAAAAACTGCGCCACCAACACCGGGGTCGCCTCCTCCCCACACACCATCATGAAGAAATTCTTCAAATCCTTGGCATACTCGTGTCGGGTGCTTTTGTTGCGCTTGCCCACCAATAACTCCTGCAACAAGTCGCGTTCAACTGCGATCGCAAAGGGATTTGCCCGCACTAGGGAAGCATCATCATCTGGGGGCGACATATAAGTATTGAAAATTAATGTTTTCGATACTTAGCCTACCATGTCTTACATACAATATTCCCGGAACTCTCAATCCATCTGGGATGCGGGGTACTCTCCATCGGTCGAGCAATCCTTGAAACATCCAATTCCTGATATGCTGATATCAATGCTATCCCATTGATAGCATGATTCATTGCTATCAATTGCGATATCACTATGAGGAATGAAGAAAAACCCAGCCAAATGGTGCGTGTACCGACTCCTTTAATTGACGCAGTGCGCTCCTTATCCCGGTTGCACCGACAGGGACGTTCCACTGAGGTGCTTTCTGGGTTGGATAATTTGATAAAAACGTTGGAATTTGGTAGTGGTAGTGGTAGTGGGAGCAATGAAGCTTATCAAACCATATCGGAGATTTGGGATACTCGTTTCGAGTCGTTGTGCGATCGCTTGGATAATTTAGAATCGCAACTGTCGGGTTCGGAAAATAGCGACAAGGTTCCATCAACTGAAGGTCTCCAGGATTTTGAGAAAAAAATCGACTCTATAAATAATCGGTTGACTCAATTTGCTGAGGCAATTATGCTTCTTCAAAGTAATATTAATAATCAACCTCGGCGAAGTAAGCCATACTACGGTAATTCTTATAATCAAGGGCAACCTGTTAGAATTCAACCAATACCCGAAGAAAGTTTGGCTTCAAGGTTGGGGATGACTCCAGAAAGTTTACGTAAGGAAAGAGAAAGTCAACCACCACCACTTTTTTTTGCTTGGTCGAAGCGTAAGGATACTTCTGGCATTGGGTGGCAATTTAATGAGAAAACGAACTTGTATCATCCAGTTACTTGAAAAGTGGTGAGTTTTTCCCTTGGAGCAAGCTTTAGAAGCTGGGTTTAGCCCCAGGCGCTGGGCGAACGTATCGGCGCTTTATAATAGAAAAAATTCCGTAATATCCAAAGGATGCCCCTATGAGCCTCGACGAACTCATCCAGGCAGCTAATCAACTGGACTCTTCAGATTTGGATCGGCTCCTCCAGCAGGTCGTCATCCTTCGTGCCCACCGCAAAGCGAACGTCCAGACATTAGAAGAAGCTCAACTGCTCCATAAAATTAACCAAGGTATCGACCCAGAACTCCGTGTTCAGTACCAAACGCTTCGTGCGAAACTCGAAGCCGAAACTCTCACGGACGCTGAGTACAATACCCTGATCCAACTTAGCAATACTATCGAACAAAGGAGTGCCCAACGCCTCGAAGCCCTCGCCAACCTCGCTCAACTTCGCTCCATCTCCCTATCAGAACTCATGGAAACACTAGGCATTCAACCTGTTACCTATGTCTAGTGAATATGTTCCTGTTGCGCTGAAGCAACTGGTCTTTGATCGCGCTCCTGTTGGCAGGAAGATGATAGGTGCTGTCTAGTTTTAATTATCATGCCCTTAGAGGTTTTTCAAGCACCCCCCACTTTACGCGACCAATTAATTGAGTTTCAATCTAGACAGCAATGCCATCCTCTCACAGAACTGGAAGATTTTAAAGAAGAGTTGGCTGGCTATGTGGGCATCTATTTACTTTATTACAGGGGAGAATTTCCCTTGTATTCAGGTATTCGGGTTGCGAACCAAACTGCTTGCTGTATGCCGATTTATATTGGCAAGGCTGAGAATCCAGGCAAGCGTACTGGTAAGGGAAGCGTTGCGGGAGGGTTGATTGGGCGTTTGCGGGAACATCGCAGTTCCATCCGCCAAACCACAAATCTTGATGTTGCGGATTTTGATTTTACGGTGTTGGCGATGGCGGTTGATTTGGTTGCTTGGGGGGAAGCTGTTTTGATACAGCACTTCCAGTACATGTGGTACAGTATCATTTCTGGCTTGGTTAGCAGAAAAATATACGCTAATATACTTGATAATAGGAATAGATTTTAAAGTAAATCCCTAAAATCAATAGATATCGCGTTCCCAGTACGGTTTTCATACCATATCTAGTATCCCTAGTCAATATAGGTAACAAAGCAGTGGAAGCAGTCTCTAAGGCGTTGCACTTAGAGACGTGTAATTTTTTACAAGACTATCCTAAAAATCCTATATTATCTGGAGTTGATAATTTAATACGTGAGGGTTAAAAAGCTGTGCCCTACAGCTAGAAATCAAGATTTTTGAAGCATCTTACACATTTTTATAAGTATCCCGATGTAATGCTCAATTCAACAATTTTAATATGAACAATAAGAGTTACGTAAAGGATTTTACTAGGCATGATTAATGTTGTTTGGGACTTAGTAGTAAGGTCATTAGCTGAATTAGCTTTCCCTATCATTAAAGACCTCTTGAAAGCTGGTATTTTTACTCACTTAGAAGAATTTACAAAAAATGTAAAAGAACAAATTGAGATTATGACAAATGGACAATCTGCAACTGCAAAGAAAAAAGCAGACGATGCTGAAGCGAGAGCAAATGCCGCAACAACACCGGAAGAAGTAGCAAAATACGAGGCTGTTGCAGATGTTTGGCGAGAAATTGCGGAAGGGCTAAAAAAAGAAAACCAGGATTTAAAACAAACGAAAGCCACTGCTGCTGAAGAATTAGCTGAATATAAAGCAAAGGCGGAAACTTGGCGAGAGGCTTATGAAACGCTTCAAAAAGAGAACGAACGGCTAAAGCATGAAGTTGACAATATCAAAGTATCGGCTATTAACTCTGTTCGGGAATCTGTATCTTTGTTGCAAATGTCAGATGTTCTCGACACAAGTCAACAAAACCAAATCAAACTCAAAAAAGACAACCCACTCATAAATCCTTCTATCCAGGATGATACAAATCAATAAAACAAATTATTGTGAAGGAGAATATAATGACTCAAACCTTTAATAATGGCTATGCATTACTCATTGGAGTTGGCGAATCCGAATACCCAAGATGGTCACTACCTGTAACTGTCCAAGACGCTCAAGCTATTAAGTCTGTTCTCACAAATCCCAACTTTTGCGCTTATCCTGACAGCGACAACAACATTCAATTATTACACGACAGCACAGCAACTCGTAGTGCGATTCTAGCTGGTTTGGAATGGCTAAAAGCACAAGCATCTAACGATCCAGAGGCAACAATTATAGTTTATTACTCCGGGCATGGCTGGCTTGACAGTTCCACTGGTAAATACTACTTAATTCAACATGATATTGAACCTTTTGATATTCCCAATTCGGCGCTTGCTGCACAGAATTTTACTGAAGCATTACGGCAAATCAAATCTAAACGGCTACTAGTAGTAATTGATTGTTGTCATGCGGAAGGAATGGCAACTGCTAAAGATGAAAACATAGACATTAAACTGCCTCAGAGTTTGAAGCAAACTCTTCCACCCAAGAGTGTATTAGATAGTTTGAAGCAGGGAGAAGGAAGAGTGGTTTTTACTTCATCTCGTGGGCAACAAAAATCTTGGATACTTAAAGATAACTCACTTAGTATTTATACTCACCACTTTATTAAAGCATTGAAAGGTGCAGCAAATCGACCGGGGGATACTACTGTAAGAATTTCAAACCTGATGAATCATTTAGCTAAATGCGTACCGACAACCGTCCAGGAAATGTATAAAATTGAGCAAATACCTTTTTTCGATCTAGCTACGGAAGACTTTGCTGTTGGTTTGTTATTAGGTGGCAAAGGTATCTCAGTTGATGGAGAAGGTATAACAGAAAGTGAAGTTATGGCAGTACCAAATCAAAACGTAAATGCATCTGGAAGTGATAATACTGCTGCTGGAAGAGACATTAGCAACAACAGCATTATTATCTCTGGGGATAATAATGCTGTTCAGAAAGGGGACAATAACGTAAATATTCAAAAGGCTAGAAACGTAAGCTGGGGAAAAAATAATTAATGTAGGCAGACTGTATCTATCTGGGAAAATATTCATATGACATCTTCATCAGAAATTAAAGATATTTTTGAACGGATTTTAACAAATACTTGTACGGAAGAAGACCTCAAAAATTTACGTAGAGAACTGTTATACAATGAAGCTCTGAGTTCATTAAAAGATTCAATTTTAGTTAATGGTAACAGTAATTTAATACAGCAAGGTAACGAAAATTTTGCTGTAAGAATTGATAATATAATCTATCAAGGAAATAACTTAGAGAAAATTGTTGAAGTATTAAATCAACATCTTGAAACGTATATAAAAAAAGGACTGGATGAAGGATTTAATGGTTTATCAGCGAGTAATTTTAAAAATGAGTATTCTACGGATAAAGGTATATCATGCCGACATTTAACGGGACTCAACGAATATTCTGTACTCTCATTCTTGGAACCTATATTTCCTAAAAAATTAACAACTATTCTCGGAATAGAACAAACGCCTATTATTTACATAGATAATCCTATTATAGAAAGCCTGAAAAAATTTACAGAAGAGACAGGAAACCAATTATTAGTTTCATATAAATATCATCCTCAGGCAAGTGCAATTTTTTCATACACAGTTAATTACGATGATACGACAAAAAAAGGTAATAGTTATTCGGGTAATGAAAAAACTACTATAGATGAATTTCCACAAACAGTACAAGATTTTGAAGATGATACTTTGGAATACAAGTGTGGCAGTCAAGAGTTTGAATATACTCCTGTTTATGCCAACTTTCAATATTCATATCAAGATAGTCAATGGACATCAATTAATCATAATAATGAATTAGATGATAGAGGAGAGATATTTCAATATCCTCAACTCTCAAAAGTATCTTCGTACAAACTAGCATCTTCTATTTTTAAAAAACCTCATGTGAAAGATGCTTGGATTTTAAAGCTAGCCAAAAATAATCCTGATGTAAGAGGTTTTATTTTATTTATATATAAATATATAAAAAATTATACTAATAATTATCTTTTTGAAAATTGTGGTAATAGTGTTACAGAAATACATTGTATACCTCCAACTCCTTATATTAGATTTGTAGATATCAAAAATATATCATCGCAAGATATCAACATTGAATCAATCACTTTTAATGTTATTGAAAAAAACGATTATGTTCTAACTATTGTTGATAATAGGAATGAGAAATTATTAAATGCTCGTCAAATAAATAAAGAAATAAACATATCTCTATCTCCTCAACATCATATAATCATTCCAATTGAATTTGGTTTTGATACTAAAGAACACGAAAAAAGACTTGCTTACATATCAAGTGAATTACCTCAAGACTATATGAAATTTTCACAACAAAGTATTTATATTAATAAGGTTCCAGATGAAGATTCTATATTAACTGATTTCATCAAAGTTCTAGAAGATAGAAAAATTAGCATCTTAAATTTGTCTCCAGTACACATAAATCCTCTAGTTACAGAAGAAATAAAGTTTAGTCTGAATTTGTTGTCAAAGATAAAGCCTTTAGATGAATTATTTAAAGCGGTACCAAGAAGATTTGCTGTTGGTTCTTTTATGGATGTTGTTTCTTTGCGAGTTGATAACACAGACATAAATATCGACCAACCAAATGATACACCTAAGTTTTCGATGTCAGTTTACTTTGGTTTAGGAAGCTGTCCTTACTTGTTAGTATATGACTCAAAAAAAGGTTATTGGAAAGAGTTGGGTACTATCTTATATGGTAAGAAACATGAAGAACTACAAGGTTATGAACTATATAATTTAGGTGATAACACAACAAAAATTAAAATAGAAGAACGAGAACCAGAAATAACTTATATTGAATCATTATCAGTTATTTATATTAATCCGCAAACTAATACTAAGGAAGAAAAACCACTAGACCTAACTGGTTTGGCAGAAAAGCAACAAGAATACTTTATATTACATCAGGGACAATCTATAGAAATTGATTTACAAAGTTTGATTCCCACAGATGCATTGGACATCAAGCTTAAGATAAATGGTTACTATGAAATTATCGAATAAGCAATCACTTAATATCCGTCTTTTTTTGTACGTTAACTTATAACTTATAATAGAGTATGAGAATTATTAAAGCAAAAAACCAAGTTAAACTTAAAAGTATTATTGGGCGAATGCCGAGATGCCTCTTCTAGGGATATAAACCTCGTCCATGATGAAACCCGGAGTTTTTTTAGCGATTCAAACGCGTCATTTCGACATAAGGTAGACGGAGGCTTCCCGCAGGGTAGCAATCTCAAAGTCTTTATGGAAAACTACAGTTTTCCATAAAGACGAGGTTTAATTACGATAAAACACAATTAAATATCAAATATAAATTTATAGCTGTTCTATCTGCGGTTATAAGACTGTTCCCAGATACTGTTCCAGGAACGTTCCAATTGTTCCAGGAACGCTGTAATGCCTGTTAGTAAGTTGGAACAGCAGTTGTTGAAGACATATCAGGAACACTGGAACAGTTGGAACAGGTAATTAGTTTTTATTAACTAAAAAATACCCTTCTGTCTCATTACCACCCAATCTTTCACTTAAAACTAATTGTGTTAAACCCTGTCTTAGTGCTGCTGATGCTGGCGATTTAGTATTCCATTCTCTTTGCCAAGAACGGTGCTTTCTGATTGCATCGAATGAAACTGGAGGATTTTCAGATTTAGCAATTATTTCAACAACCCGACTCAAAAAAGTCTCGTCAATTTCTTCAAATATTTCCACACCAGGCGCTTCTAATTTCAGCAATGCTTCTAACTTGTTAATAGTGTCATCTGAAGTATCATTTGAGATAGTACCAGAAGTGCAATTTTCATCAATAGCTTCCATATCGCGCCAATTATCAACCTCAAAATTTGGGTTATTATCCACCAATTCCGGGAAGAAAGTAAGCAAAGTTCTAGCAGGGTCAGGTTGACCATTAACAGGATGCTTTTCTATTTTTATCCAATCAGGTAAAACCCCAATTTCTCCACCTTTAACAGCCTTATCAAAGCTATCTGGGTCAGCTAAGAAATAACGCCCTGTAGCCACAGAAATTCTCTTCAATGCTGACACCTGAATGCTAGTAGATTCACAGCCAATAAACGATACTCCCGATTTAAAAGTATCTGCCATGCCATTGGTATTTTTACCAACCCAAGTTGATAAATGCTTACCGTGTAATACTACAAAAATTTGAGCGCCTTTTTTACTAGCACGGGTAAGTAAGTATTTGACCATCCATTCTTTTTGGTCATCAGTTAAATAACCAGATAAAGCAACCGCTTCATCAATTACCAAAATTACATCATCGTATTCCCCCTGAGTCGCGTTATCCATTTTTTTCAGGTACTTGAATAACGCTTGGGCAACCTTTGCATCTGCCTCAGAACCGTCTAAATTATGCCAATTCAAACGGCACAATAACTTGTCGCATTTGAAGGGGTAAATATCATCTCCAGCCGTGAAATAGTGGATTTTGGTTTGGGGATTAAGTGCTTTGCTGAGAATAGCCAAGATTGCCATCAGCGTTCCCTTTCCCCCGCGCTGGTTGCCCGCAATTACAGAAATTTGGTCTTGAATGCACTTGGCGATATCAAAACCGCCCTCAGTTAAAGCTTTGATAATTGCCTCAGCCCTTGCTGTTAGTGGCAGTTTTAATAACTCGTCCCGGTTTGGTGTTGTTGGCTTATGTGACGAATGAAGTAAATCATGGATATTACCTGGGGGTAAATCATTAATATTACCTGCTGCTAAATCGTTGATTTTACCCGGCGATAAATCATTAATATTACCTGTGGATAAATCACTGATTTTACCTGGAGGTAAATCAATAATCCGCCCTGGTGGTAGGTCAATAATGCGGGGTTTTTGCTGTTGGGATTGGTGTTGAATAAGGGCATTTACTTGATAAAAATCCGTGCGGGGGTCAACCGTCACAGCTTCTAAGTGCTGTTTCAAGGTGTTGGCGCTGGGCAGGCTTCCCCGATACTGCTCGAAACAGTCCAATAACCAACGGTAAGCGTAGAATTTCTTCCCCGAATCAACAATACTCAAATAATCGGTCAATTCCTGCTTAAATTCCCTCAGCATTGCGTATTCGGTACGCTCCATCCGTTCCATGTGGTCAAGCAAATCTAACAAGTCATCCTGGTTTGTAAACCACTGTTCTCGTGCCTCGGCATCGCCCATAGCACTGAGAAATTCCCAGAAATTGCCCCTGATAAACGGAACGGGTGCAAACTTATGGGTGGCGTTGTTGTCTAATGCAACAGTCCAAATATACGAACCAAACCCAATCAATGCCGCAATGGGTGCTATGGGACTGGTAGCGTAACAAACTGCCCCGACTGCACCACCAGCCAAAGTGATTAATTTGGCTAAATTCATGCCTGCCCGTCCATCAGTTGCGCGGCTGAGTAATTGGTCTTGGCGTTCCTGTAACCACGCGGCAACGTTGCCAGCTTCCAAATGTTCGATGCTGGGATAATTTTCTCGCAACCGTGCGGTTTCTGGTGTGGTTAATTGGGGTACTGGGGGTTTAATAGGTGTTACGCCGCTTTGATTGTCACTTTCACCATCCCCAGTGGCAGGTTTTGGTGAGAAGTGGGGATTGGAGTCTGGTTGATGGTTGATAAAGTCCATATTGTCACCCTTATAACGTGGGCATTTTGATTCAGTCTCGTTGCTTTTGATGGCGGTAAAAAAATGTGTATATGTTCTGCGGATTGTTCCCTCCAGGGAAGCAAGCTACGCGCAGCGTCTCGTAGAGAAGACATCGCAACGGGAGCAACTATTAATGGCTAAGGTTAGAGAATTTATTACTTTGCAATCTCGTAAATGACTGGTGTTTATACTAGTAGTATTTTGCACTCATTAACCCGACGTTACTCTCCACAAATGCTTTTTTTGAAGTAATATCTCCAATCAATAACCGTAGTAACTCTGTTGCTATAGATACTGAAGTAAGACAGGATGTTGCAGTAACTACTTGATATGCGGGGTGATATATGACTGAGCGCCTGTTAGTTGGAGTTATGGGACACAGTAATGCAGGCAAAAGTAGTACTTGGACTGAACTGTTTGGGGCAAAAGTAAAAACTAGCGTTTATGGGAACGAACGTGAATTATTGCTATCTCCAAAAGAGCGAGTAAGCGTTTTTCTTATTAATGGCTCCCCAGGAGAGCGAGGTAAAGATGTCAAAGACATCCTTAACCCGTCCGGTTGTAATAACTTTGAGAGTCCACGTATTGTTCTTTGCTCAATGCAGTACCCATGTGACATTAAAGGAACAACACTGCAATACTTTATCAAACAAGAATATTACCTCTTTATCCACTGGCTAAACCCCGGTTATCATGACCCCCAGAAATATAATGATGACTTCGGATGCATCCCATACATTCTTCAAGAAAATAATTCTCTAATAGGCATCAGAGATGGCAAGACTACTCCTGAATCTCGCGTACATGAAATTCGAGAATTTATACAAGGATGGGCTAGCACAAAAGGCTTATTGAAAACTGACTAAACAATTTGAGCTTTCTAGCTGTCGAGAAAAATTTTTTGCTCGGTACTGTTGCGATCGCACACCACAAACCCAAAAGTTATAGCTACCGTTTACTGTGTTTCCACAAATTCCAACCAATTTCACCCGCCATCATGGTGGCAAAGTTATAAACTATACACCCCACAACCTGACCGGGGTCTGTAAAACCAAACGGGTTACGGCTGTAGAAGGTTGTCACAAAATCTAGCGTCCAAATCAGTAAGGCAATCAACCCACCTGAATGCCGTTCCCGCATCCCAGCGCGTTTGTAATCGCCCCAAAGTGCTTTTGTCAGGTCAATTGAGCCGGATGGCTTGGAGGGAAGGGAATATTGTTTGGACTCCTCAAATTCTGTCTTGGCAAGGTTAGGTTTTTTACCTCTGAGGGTTTTAGCCTCGGCTTGCTGAATGCACGCACTTATGACGATAGAGAACCAGAATAGAGGGTTAAAGGGAACGGTCAACCAACCGAACCAACCTATCCATCCCTGTTCAAACCACGGAAACATTGGTGTCCCTTGAAACAGTGTTTGCCAAACTCCATCAGCGGAGAGGACAACGCCACCGCCAAACATCAACATCCCCAGAATTTTCGCCCCAGACGTGCCGGGTTGTACAAATTGAGACATGACCGCCCCAGCGAACTGGAAGGGGATAGAAACAATGTCTACAACCCATTGGGCGATGATTTCGATGTACTCGCCTATTCCCTTTTTCTGTTCCTCTTTCTTGGGTTGGGATGCGTCTTTTTCTCCTAATGCTGACATTTCTAGACCTCCTAAATGGAGTGTGGGTTAATTGTTGGAAATATTTTTTTACTTACCTACTGAGCAGGTGAATTGTTGCAGATATTTTTATACCAGTGCTTCCAAAACCATTGGCGGTTTTCTATCCGTCCAATACAAACTCCTGCCGAGTCGTAAACAAAAACGGTTTCGTCCTCTAGGTAGCCGGTGGTATCGGGGTTTGGGTTGCGTTTGGGGTTGTCGAAGTAGCGGCGAATTTTGAGTTTTTGGTGGGTGGGCAGTATCCCTGTGCGCTGTAGGGTGTCTGCTGTTTCTTTCCGTTGCTCGATTCGGGAGCGTTCAATTCGTTCGCTGGTTTTAGTTTTGGCAGTTGCGACCGCAGCATCCACCTCCATTTCTGAATTTTTATTAAATGCCTGGTATTGGGCAGGTAACTTCAGAAACAGGGGGGACGCAGTTAGTAACAACGATGTCAGCCCTAAACTGGCTTGTAGTTGATATTTGTTGCGTCCCATTGCTGACTACCTGCTGTGTTTGACTTGGTTGACTAAGGCATCAATTAAACCAAGGCGATCGCTTTGTTGAAGTTCCTCTTTTGACCGTTCTACAGCTTCTTCTACCCCTTCGGTTAAATCCTCAATCTCTAATGCTTCCTCAAACTCGGCACACAATTCGGACGCAAGTTTGTAAATCATCCAAAGTCGGTCTACATTGTTCAATTCCTGTAATTGTGCGCCCCAAGCTTCTTGCATCTGGGCAAGCAATCCTTCTGAACCTGGGGTGTAGTTTGTGTAATAGCCTATTGGTTTTGACATGGTTTAAAATCAAGAATGTTGTGTATTTTCGTTTTGCGGCGTAGATACTTCTTCTTTGGGGAGCGATCGCGAGCATCTTGGCGGAGTCGGCGATCGCTTTCAAAATAAACGAGTATATTCATTAGCAAAAGCGTCGGACAGTTTACCAGTGTTAGTTCTGCCAGTATTCGCCCGGACCATCAATGGGCATTTAGCTCGTCCAGTTCGCCCAATGATTAAAAAGTCATGGTTCTGTCTCACAAATGGTTAGGTTAATCATTTAATTGAAAAGTCATGGTTCCGGGTTTAATCTTGTTTGAGTGCCTTGACCAGTTTTTCACCGTAATTTACAAGCAGAATTGCGAATAACTGGCTGCAATTGGTAATTCCTGTTTTGTCGAGAATACTTTCTGCTAAGGGCAAATGCTTATCGTCTAAAACAACACGTTTCTGATTCATGATTACCTTTTCAAGGTACTTAATAATGCAGCCCCTTTTGGCTTTTCTGTCGCCTTAGAAGGCTTTGTGGGTGATATTTGTGTAGTCGGCGATGGGCTGAGATTTTCTATTGATTTGATGCCTGCTAAATATTCGCTAACTATCAAATTTATTGCTCCTGACGCTGATATTCCGCGCAAGTGAGCAAAATCTTTTACCCAGTCCTCGTGGCGCTTGTTTAATCGCAATCTTATTGATGAGGCTGGTTGGGGTATGGCTGATAATTTCAAGTCCCACCCAAAGCGACGAGCATCAAGTATCAGCGTTACCACTTCTTTTGGGGAAGGATATCCAAGAGCCGCTTGTACCCCAACTAACGAGGCGGCTACTTGCTTGCTGATTCGTATCTCCATCACATAGCCAGCAGTGCTTGAATGTTGGTTAACTGGGGATTTTCTGGGATAAAGTACCCGGTTCCCGTAGCGCGATCGCGCAGCAAGTTAGCGTTACCACCGACGAACATGATGTTTACGACATCGGCTAAATATTCCCTTGCATCTACCGTAATTGAGTCCACAAGGCGGTTAAACCAGTCATTTAACAGGTCATCAAAGATGGGGGAAAAGTCGTATCTGTTGCCGTAAATCAAGGAACCATCTGTCACTGCGTCCATGACTTTGCAGGTTTTGAAGGCAATATTGTCGTGGCGTGCGTGTTCCTGCATCAAATCGCTGTTGATGATGTCATTGGCGAGGGATACCCCACCTACATCCGGGATTGACCGTCGATGCACTGCAACACCGTCTGGAGTCATTACTACGTAGTTTGTAGTCCCTCCACCGATGTCGATGATTAAGCAGTCGCCAGCGTCATCAAGCCACCCATTACGGTAGGCGTAAACTCCTGCTATGTCAGACTCTAGGTAAAACTGGATATCGGTTACACGGTGTTTGTAGGTTGTGCCATTGACTGTTATCTCGTGCAGGGAACCAATCAACGCTTTTGTGATGGTATCTTCACAAAAGCGATCGCGCACTGGAATCAAGTATCTAACAACACCTTCAAAATCCTGATGCAATCCTGCAAGTAGAAAAGGTTTGACAATCTCTGGGCTGTGCTTGCCGCGCTCTACGGCAGTTTGGGAGTTTTTTTGTTTGGTGGCGTACTCTCCTAAAATCAAGCGCTTGCGGTTAATTTCCACCGTAGGCGATGTATCGGTATTTAAGGTCATTACACTTTTATGGGTAATGTCCGCGCTTACTGACCGCATAATTTGGGGTGGTTGCCCCAAAAGTGCGGTAACTGTTGAGTAGTTGCCAATATCTACACAAAATATGTTGCTCATAATCATCCTGGCGTTAGCCTTGCTTGTGTATGTGGATGGTTGCTGTTTAGAAGGTGGCTTTATTTAGTTCGTAAGAATTGCAGACTGTTTTCAAGGTTCAGATTTACATGCCAAAGCACCACAACGCAGATATGCGCTACCAGTGCAGGCAAGTGCTTGGTAGTGTTTAAAACTTTTTCTTTCTGTTTCCGCCAGCGCAAGTATTACATACAACCTTTGTGGATTACGCAATAATGTTTTACGCTGTCCTCTTGCCTTGTTTCGTCCACTTGATGCTATAGTAGTCTAAGTGCTAGCACTTGTCAACACCTGCTGAAAATATCAAAGAAAATGCTGCAAGCGCTTAATATGGTTGAGTAGTAGTCAAATTACTATAAATGCCATCTAATAACCCGCAGGTGTCAATCAGGTTAACTCCCGATGAATACAATTATCTTCAGGGGTTAGCAGAGAGAAACTTTGTGACCTTGCCGCAGTTTGTCAAGATTTTGGTTAAACGGGCGATCGCAGAGGATAAGGAGAAACAAAATAAGCAAGCTTAAAGGGAGATATATTAACCAACATTTCTAATATGAATATGAAGTCAGTACAATAGCGAAAAACTAATTTGATGACTTTTGGCTAACAGGAATAATTGCGGAAAATGCAACAAATATAAATATTTTTGCTATCCGCGTAATGGTGTAGTATACACCTTTTTTCTATTGGCTCGTTTAATCCCTAATAATCCCTAAAAAGCTCCAAAATTAACAAAAATTAACGCTTGCCAATTTCAAAAATGGCATAAATTTTTGTGTTAAATCGCTCTTATTTCCCTGAGTATAAGAGCTAATTGCTATATGGTGATTAGCTGGAAAATCTAAAGCTAGAGAACAAGTATCAACAAACACTAATTACAAATACTAACTATACGGAATTTTGAAAAAAATTTTCATTGCCTGGATCGATCGGTATGGATTTGTACTAAAATCTTGAGTGAATACAAACAAATTCGTTGGGGTATTTAAGAGTCTTCTTGTATTACCGCAACAAAAACAATACACAAGATTTTATTTTGTGTCCGTTAAAGACCGAGCATTTTGCAAGAGCGATATTCTATACAATATGTAGCGAAAACCCCTTCACCACTTATATGTCTTGGACTCTTGCTCAAAGTTAAATGCAATCGGCTGTCTCAAAGAGACTCAACAATAATTCGTCAAAGGCGAATTTTGCTTGTTTACATTTATTTACATCGATTCAGGAGGTGATTGTTACGGTTGCTCGAAGTCCATACTAAAAATGCCGCCCATGTAGAGCGACATTATCGTTGGATCAAAGCATCCAAAAGCTATGATTAACTTTGTTTTTCTCAATCGAAATAGAACGAAAGAGAAATAGAAACATAAATAGAATAGGAGTGGAGCAGAGCTACTCTCGATTAACCTAACAGTGCGAAGACTTGGCGGTTGAAACACTGAAAAGGCTACATATTGGGAGAAAAAGCTGTGCGCCTATAGTCATTATCTTAGCATGTCGTGCCAATTTACTATCACTTTTGACAGAGTTTTATATAAATTTTTGGTGAGTTGATCAAAACCTTGACAACTAGGCACTTTTAATTTCCGTGCCTGCAAGGAATAAAACTCTGATAAAGCAAGGATTCCAGACAAGCAAAGGCGCACACTCCCTCCAAAGCCCACCACAAAAACTTTGGAGAATCACCATGTACGCATCAACATCTACTAGCCATCAACAACAAGAATCCTTTGACATTCGCAATTTCCTAGACCGTCTCACCCCAACGAACAAGAAAAACCGTTACTTTTGCCCAGTATGCGACGGTCACAACCTAACAATTGACCCCAAAACAGGTAAATACAAATGCTGGAACGGTTGCGAATGTAGGGATATCAGGGAAGCTCTAGCCCCGTGGGATCAAGGTCAAAAACCCTACCAGCCGCAGTCTAATCGACGACCAAAAACTTCAAGAAGAAGCAAACCCAAACCCCCACCAATACCAGCAGGGGCTAAAATAGCGACACTTTTTTCACCTGGGACTGATGTACCCCAACCCCAACCCCTAACAAAAAAACTCAAAGGTATCCCAAGTTCGGCAACCGAGACAATTTACAATTATTCATATCTGACAAAACTAGTCACCGAAGTTGGGGAATCAGACACCAAAGTTGGGGAACTAGCCACCGAGGTTGGAGAATCAGACACCAAAGTTGGAGAACCAGTTACCGAAGTTAGGGAATCGGACACTAAGGTCGGCGAACCGGATACCGAGGTTAGAGAACCAGCCACCAAACCCGCAGGCTTACCATCGCAATGGGTAGTACGCTACGAATGGGAAGACCCCAACAATAAAAAAGGACGCGACAAAACATTTCGTCAATGGCATCGACTGCCAGATGGTACGCCAGAAATGAAAAAAGGCGATAAACCCTGGGGTGCATATCGAATAGAAGAAGCCATAGAAGCAGCCAAACAGGTTACATCCGGCATACCCGCGCTACTTTGGCAAGAAGGCGAAAAGTGCGTAGAGATTGCCAGACTTGAAGGCGTAGCATCGTTAACCCTGCAAGGAAGTGCTTGGGGTAAAGCCGATATACTGCTTTCTTTAGAATCCGTCAAAACAGCATTACCCCAAAGCGTGCAAGTGTTGCTGGCTGACTCAGACCAAACAGGACGAAAAAAAGCTGCAACATTTAGTGAAATTTGTACCGAATTAGGTATGCCTTGTGTGATTGTTTACCCTCATGATATTTGTGAGGACTTGCCGCATAATGCAAGTGATATCGAGCAAATTTTGGCGCAAATGAATATATCCGAATTTATTCGCAGGCTCGAAGCGCAAATACATGAAGCTGTAGACGCACCTGCTGACAACGAGCCATATAACGACCCTTTTCTTGAGGACGAATTAAGCCCCCTCGGTCGTAAAGTTATACAACTTAGGGAAGCGTGGAGCTCAAGCTTAATTTACAACGAGTTGACGATGGACATCGAATTTGATGGTAAACCAATGGAGTGGGATACCCTCAAAATCGATATAGTCGAACAGCTAAATATCACAATGTCCCAGGAAGACGCACAGCAAACGGTGATGGCAATAGCCAGAGATAACTGCCGTCACCCAGTCCGCGACTATTTAGAATCAGTTGCAGCGCGTTACCCCTACAACCCAGAACGGCTTGAGAATCTAGCTAAATTGTTCTTTGGCACCGAAAAGCCCATTTACGACATTTATATGAAGAAATGGCTTGTTTCTGGGGTGGCTCGCATTCTTACCCCAGGTATTAAAGTTGACGATTCATTAGTCTTGCATGGCGAACAAGGAGTTCTCAAATCAACCTTCTTCCGGGAAATGGCGGTCAAAGATGAGTGGTTTTTAGACTCAATCGATTTAAGTGAGTCGGAAAAAGACACCCTGATGAAATTGCACAAATCCTGGATTACCGAACTTGGTGAGATTGAAACCTTGACAACCAAGCGCGAAGATGCGTGGTGGAAAAACTTCTCAGCTAGACGGGAGGATACTTTTAGACCCCCCTACGGCAGACGACCCAAAACCATGAAACGGGGTTTCGTCATCGTTGGCACAACCAACCGGGAAGAATTTTTGAACGACCCCACGGGCAACCGTCGTTTTTGGATTATTCCCGTAGGCAACAAGCGGATAAATATAGAAATGGTGCAATTGCTCAGGGATGAACTTTGGGCGAATGCAGTACATGCTTACCGTGCTGGCGATGTGCTGCCATACCTCAACGAAAAAGAAAATGCACTGCGTTCTATTGAAAACTCTCGTTTTCAGATAGATGACCCTTGGGAAGGTCTTATAACTCAATACTTATTACCCAAAGTACAAGTAACTATCCCTGAAATTGCAACTAATTGTTTGGGAATAGACATTGACAAGCAAGATAAACGCTTGCAAGGTCGTATTGCCGACGTGATTCGTAAATTAGGCTGGGTTAAAGATACGCGCCGTATCAATGGCAAAACAGTTAAATGCTGGGTACGTCCTCTTGAAACTAACCCACCTGATTCAGGGGTGGTAACAGAGGGTGGTAACGCCTTAAAACCCTTATCTGATAAGGATTTGTCTAGTAGTAGCATCGCCTCTGTTACCACCCCTGAAACAAATTTTGAAAATTCTGATCGCAACTCAGAATTCAAAAATCAGAACCAAAACCCAAATCAAAATCAAAATCAAAATCAAGATTGCAATAATTTTGGAAAAGTTGGGTCAGAGGTGGTAACACATAACGGTGATGAATCTGAAAAACGTTTACATAGCAATGGTTCCGAGGTGTTACCACCCCTTGTTACCACCCCCCTAACTTTAAAGGGTTGCAATATACCTGTTTGCCTTGGTGCATGGGTTAAGTGTTACCCCACCTATGAACACGCTCAACATGGCTGGGAAGTTAGAGCGCAAATTGTGGATTTAAAAGTTGAAGATGGCTACTTTAACGGCTGCACTGTTCGTTATTTTGACCGCAAGAAACAGCAGGACGTTGACGTTAAATTGGCTGGTGGTAGCGGCAATTGGCTTTTAATAAATCTAGGAGTCGGGTAAAGTTGACCTAAGTTATTTCCGATGCGCTAGGTACAGAATTGTCAAATACTCTTTAGTAATCTGACCTGCAAATTGTGTGTTGATTAACTCGGCGATACCAAGAAAAAGGTTTTCACGGATCGAATCATCTAAAATTCGATGATCGTCACTGTGCCAAACAAACCTGAGCCATCAAGCTCGTCCCTAACTGGGGTTGGAATCCCATCGGGATGAGGCAGTCCTGAAAATTTCGCCATAGATGGCACAATGCGCTCATACACGAACTGCACTGCTTGAAAAAAAGTCAACGCTTGTCTCAGTTTGCACATGCTTGTTCCAAAACAAGGCGATCGCGCCGTTGGGTTTGATAACTTGTGCTGCTTTCTGATAACGCACAGCAGGATCAATCCAATGAAAAGCCGTTGTTGGAGATGTCTAGTGAGAAGCTTGCCTAATCATCCATGTCTACTTAACGTGATAAATCCGGAAATCCTTCCCCCCAGATAAGCTAAAAAGAAACGCGATAAAGCTACATTATTTTCTTAGTTCAAAATGCGAGCGCTCAAAGCTCCCGGAAAAACGCTCCCACAGCAAATGAAACCAGCACCTTTTTCAAGGGAGAACTAAAAGCTTTGCTATATTAAGACCTATAAGAGGGCTTTCGATACTTGTCGTCCTTAATCCGAGCGATTTGCCCTAAAGCCCAGTAGTTTACTAAATTTACCACCTTGTCGTTGAAGGTCTTAAAGAACTGGAGCTATATGTTCAAGCCGCAGCAACCATTGGTCAAAATGCTGACATTCCCCACGTATCCTATCCAACCCAATATCGATCGCCAGCAGCGAACCATGTAGCGGTTTATCATATCCCTCACAACACTTACGGATACGCTTTGATGGTGCGGTCATGGGACTATCGTTAATATGCTCCGGTGACGGAAACACATCACGTTCCGCTTGCAAAATACCCACGACACTTTCATCAAACCATCCTGCAAACGCCTGTGGATGGCTGTACAACAACCCCTCAAACTCGTGAACCAGCAAATTTGGGATGAAATTCTCGTGCCCAATGTCCTTACCCATCTCGATTTCCAGATATTCCGCCTTCTGGAACGGGTCACTGGTTTTTGGCAAGGAATCGCTTCCCGGAAAGTCACCCGGCAAGGCATACAGATCGAACATCGTGGTGACGATCGCGGTGCTATCTTCCAGGCACTTGCGCTGTAACTGCGGCTTGATTTTCGCATAACGCACTACACCACCCTTCCCCGTCGCACTGGTTTTTACCAAAATCGGGTTGAGGTAGATGTTTTTCTCTTGAAAATACTCATAGAGCAGTTCTTTCACGAAAGTTTCCTCGGTTTGCCCCTCAACGAATACATGGACGCGCATCATCGTGAAGGTCTCCCGCCCAGGACGTTTTTCTTCCACAACTCGCCCAGGCTATAGTCCTCAAGCCACCCCGCCAACTCCTGCCGATTCAACCTGCGAAGCGACGATTTCCCCTCCAAACGGTCAACAACAATCACATCCGCCGCATCAAATTCGTTCAGCAATTCCACGGACTGGGTGGAAACAATCACCTGTTTAGCAGCCGTCCGTATCAACGAAGCCAGGACGGTGATGGCATAGGGATGAAGCCCCAGTTCCGGCTCATCAACCAAAATTGTCTCCGGTTGCAACTCTTCCGGTTGTAAAAAAACCGTTGCCAGACACATAAAACGGAGCGTGCCATCGGAAAGTACATGCGCCTTAAAGGGAATATCCTGCCCCCGCTCAAACCATTCCAGTTCGATCGCATCCTTGTTTTGGGGGGAAGGACGCAGGTAAAAATCCCCAAAGAACGGCGCAACCAGGCGGATAGTTTTAACTATTTTCTGATAGGATGCCGGGTAGCTGTCACGCAAAAAATATAGGAAAGCCGCCAGATTCCGCGCATCGGGACGCAGGTAGGCATTGTCATTGATACCATGCGGTTGCTTGACATAGGCGCTATCACTGGTGTCATGAAAATGGTACACCCGCCACTTCTGGATTGCAGACAAAACATACTTGTCAATTCCAGTCCCGGTGCCGACAAAAGCCTTTGTCTCAAAATGCCCCTTCCCTATTTCGCGATCGCCACCCAAGTTCCACCAGAAGGATTCCCGCGCAAACATCAAGCGGTTGTCCTGGGTTGGTTCTAGCGTCGCAAAGTACCCATTATTGCCAAAATATAGTTGAAACTCCAATTGTTCCGTGGTTTTCCGCCCAAAGTGCAACAGCGCATCGGGACTCCCCTCACGGCTGACGAAAACTTGCAGATTCTCCTCAAGCAGCTGCTGCACCATGCGAAAAAAGCCGATAAAATTCGATTTCCCCGCCCCATTCGCCCCAATCAGCACATTTAGATCGGAAAGCTCAAGGTCACACGCAGCGATGGACTTGAAACCGTTTAAAACTATTCTCGACAGTTGTTTATCAGCACTATTCCCCGTCATCGAACAAGTCTCCCCATATCCAGGCTTGTTAGCGGCTGGCTTCATTACTCTACCTGAAAACCAAGGAATCATGCAGCACTATTTAGTGCGATCGCTTATTATTATGAGGTTGCAGCGCGATCCAATGCAGATAGAACTTAATTTAATTTAACAGGAGTAAGAAAGAAATAAGAAAAAATTTGAAGTTATCGCGTTTCGAGCCTTGTGGGGTAAGGGTGGTGTGTGGCAGCCGTTTCTGCTCCCGTAATGGTTGTCCTGTGTTACACTACGAACCGCTAAACACTTTGCTGACCAGGAGCGCAACGACGTTTTTTGAAGTTTGCGAACTGCCTTGACATCACCACGTTGCGAGGCTCCATGCTTTGCCCTTGCCGACCTGAAATGGTCAGGCTAATGCTGTGGAACGTATATCAAGAGTATGGAATAATACCTGCCGCCCTCATGGCTGGGCGAGCCGCAACAAGCCTCTATCATTTCAGGCGTGCTACTACATCCCTTTCTGCGATCCGGCAATGAGAAAGGCAAGTGGGATGCTACATGGCCATACCAAACCGAGGAAAGCTACGTTTCCACTATTATGCATGAATTTGGTCATGTGCGGTACAATACCCAAACAAACGTAGGGTTTCGTAACACCACCTGAAACAAAGAAGCGATAGCAGCCTCATGAATAGTCAGTTACTCTTCTCAGATTATTTTGAAATCGACGTGTCTGTTCTGGACAAATACGGTGCGTTGAATATATGTATTGAGGCTGATTTACCGCTGTTTATTGACCCTTTTCTACTCTTTGCGTCAGATAAGGCAGAATATCAAGCTCTGCACGACAAGATAATTGAACACCTAATCAATATCAAACAAATCGCTGTAAATAACCCTCAATCTGACTTACATCTTTTTCAATTTCCGGAAGTCAAACAAAATTGGCTAGGACTGTGTAAATGGGGTAACAACGGAAAAGGATTAGGACCACAGTTTGCTCGCAATCTGATCGCAGCATTCAACGGGTTTTATGCCAACTTTGGCAACGAAGTTATTACATCTTCATCACATATAGAAAAGCTCACACTGGTAGGCTCAGGGATTGGGAGAGATTTTATTAGCGATTTTACGACTAATTTAATGCTAGAGCATCTGCTGGAGTACACGCAGAAGTTTGCAAGGCTGCATTTGCAAGAGGATAAGCGAAAAGAGTTTTCCATTCGCTGCTCTTTTGATTCTAACCTAATGATTTGGAAGCCCAAGACTTTCGATCTACCATACTTCTATAAGGGAGATAATGATGAAGATTTTCTAATTATTACTCCTATAGATATTCTTACCAAAGATGATGCTTTTATCTGTCACAGCGATTTTACGAGTAAGTTTAGGCAAATAACAAATGCACTGGAAAACTCGGCTCTTAGAGATGCTATAAACCGTTATTTTAAAGATAGACTTCCAATTAAACCTAAGAAAGCAGATATTGAACAGGCTATCGATGCGACAGTTCAAAAGTATCCAGATATCCTCGATTACTACATACATCATCAAGAAGAAAATCGAGACAAGGCAGCGGCATTATCTGCCGAAAAGGTTAAGAAATTCAGTACAGAACTAATTTCGACACTAGTTGATTTCTGTAAGCATGTTGTTGAATATAGCAACTTTTATCATATATCACCGAATAGCTATCAATCAGCTTTGCAGCGTGTTCAGTATTTAAAGCAGGTGATAGAAGACAATGATGGCTATAGGATATTTTACAAAGATGGCGAGCCTATATCGTCAGAAGATACGATTCAAAGAATTTTCCGTTTAACATGGTTTGCATCACCTTTGGATGTGAATTCGGAGGTTAACAATGGTCGTGGCCCAGCCGATTACAAGATTTCATACGGTGACAGAGACTCCACTATTGTCGAATTTAAGCTAGGAAAGTCTTCATCTCTCAAAAATAATTTACTCAATCAAACTGAGATATACAAGAAGGCTTCTAGATCCATAAGTGACATAAAAGTTATTCTTTGTTATACTAAGGCAGAAATAGCGAAAGTTAAAAGGATTCTGAAGAGTATCAATCAGGAGAATGCAGAAAATATTTTTATAATCGATGCAACTAAGAAAGATTCTGCATCAAAAGTTTAGTCCAATGGCTAACACGTCACGGCAGCGGACTGACAAAAGCCGCTGGTGCTGAGTTTGAGGTTGTCTTGCCGCCGCTACGTTTTACCGTTATGCCGCTGGTTGATCGGTGGGGATTCAGCCGAAAACTTAACTGTTGGTGTTCAGGTCGCTACACCTAGTTAAGAAGGACGGTTGACACTGTAGCTTGGTATGTCCTTATGATAAATAAATCATTGAACAGAAAGTGCAATCGCTACTGTTGCGGGTGCGCTTTTGTAGGAGAGTGAAAAATTTCGGGGGAGATGAGGGACAGGCAATGCATTCGGGTTGGGTTACAAATTGGTGTTCCTGCTTTCCACCCCACAATCTCCCCCATTTTTTTTTGCTCTCCAAATGGTGTGTGTGAATTAATCATTGAGTCTAGCAACTTGGGGAATAATTGGCAGTTCAATCACCAGCAGATGAATACTTTAAAGCAATATTACGATGGTAATAAGTTAATAGTTGATTGCCTCAATAGTGATTGTTATATCACTCGCTCAGTTCGTGATGAGATTGAGACAACTTTACTATTGCCTATCCCTGAAATTGAACAACGAGCATTCGATAAGAAAGTTTGAGGTTAAGCCGAGATATACGGGGTGAAATAAGCATCCGTACAGAAACTGGTGAATGAGAGCGATTTTATTTTTATAACTCTTCCACAGCAAAGTTTTCAAGCTGTCGGTAGAAGGATAATATTGCCGTTTTTTTTTAGCGTATACAAAAAAATGGCGCTTATACCTTTGTTTGTAGGGGTTTCATTATAAGACTATAAGCTTGTAAAAATAGACAAATTATTACTGACACTCGCACAGAAAGCTTTGGATTCAAAACTATGTATAAGCTTATAAGCCAATATAAAAATCCCTAAAAACAAAGGCATAAGCGCCATTTTTAGCTAATTGGGTTTTCATATCAGACACTTTATGCTTCCAAACGCAAACGGACAAATTATGCTTTTAAATCCTAAACTCAAGCTGGGTAAGCTTTTTACGGAATAGTAAACTTGTGCTAAACGTTTTTATTAGGTTTAAAGTGTGCAAAATTTTATAACTCACGTATAGCTTTATGCTTCCATTTTAGGTAAATTGACAAATTATGCTTCCTTATTAAGAATTATTAGCAAATTCCGAACGTAGCAATAAGGGTTTCAGACACTGAAATTCTAGCTTATGTTTCCAGAGCCTGACAAATTTTGGGTCTGGTCACACTTCGCTACTTTTAGTCTATGTATTGGGTATATTCTTTTCTACGCTACTGCCCGCGCATAAACGGATTCAAGCAGAGAAACCAATTCGTCTACTTGGGACGAGGTAAATAATCCATCTGGTCCTTGTGGTGTAATGTCGGTAAATGGGGATTCATAGAGGAGTGCAGTATCCATTACACCATGTTCGGTTAGGTAGTCCACTATCATATTTGCAAACTCAATTTGATTAGAGTTAAGCTTCTTGCCAGATAGGAACCTAGCCAGTTCCTGTTTGGCTACCTCACGATCTAGCCCTACTAAGGAGCGAACGAACAAACCCAGACCCTGTGACTGTTCTTTAGCACGGACGATATCGAGAGCCTCACCCACACTGCTCTCCGCTAATATTTTCTCTAGCTCGGACAGGTCGGATGAAGTAAGTTGCTTATTCGTCCGCAGTTTGAAGATTACTACATGGTCTTGATGCGATCGCAGGAAAGCGCGGGCTTTAGCTCGGAACTTTTCAAAGTTATCCGATGATGTAAAGCCAGGTAACTCCACTGCGATCTCATCCCCCATCACATCCTCAAAGTCGGTGTAAATGGGTTTGCGTTTCTGTTTTTCTATAAGCTTTACTAGCCCCCGCAGGCGTTTGCGTAGTACCTCCAGCATTGGCAATGTCACGTCCTGCCACCACTCGTCGGTTTGTACATCCTGGAGCAGAGGCAACTGCTCCTGTACTGATGGGATGTTTGATTTCTCTTCCAGCAACCCGGCAACTGACTGCACCTGTTCTCGCAAACGCTCAAAGGCAGGCTCAGTTCGCAGGATTGCTAATTGTAACTTCAGTACGAGAATATCAAACCTCTTTATCTCTTCTGCTTCTGTTTCCAATTGGGAGGGTAAACCAGCTACTTCTTGGCTCAGTTCGCTAAAGTCCTCATCCGATAGCGATACCCATGCTTCGGAACTAGTACAGCTTGGCGTAAATAAACCAAGTATTAGATAGCCAAGACTTTACCCTTGTATGTCCACTTAAAAGGTTTAGCCATTGTTTTATTAAAATAGTCGATAAATCCGAGAATTCGAGTTTTGAGGTCATCCTGGCTCT
>JANNFJ010000994.1:0-1960 GCA_031379725.1 Calothrix sp. OTE_75_metabat_31 | reverse complement strand
CCCATGAGTAAAAAACTTAATAAAATAGATATGCTTTTATTAAAATCTTTAGCCGAAAAAGCGCTCTATGGGTTAAAGATTGAAGAAGAATTTAACAAACTTTATGATTCTGATTTAACTATTCGCAGTCTCTATCCTAATCTTGAGTGGTTAGAGGAAAACGGGTTTATTTCTTCTTGGTGGGTGGAGGAAGAAGGAGGAAGAAGGCGGCGATGCTATGAATTGACTCTTAAAGGGAGGCAAACTTTAGGAGAGTAGCGGCACCCGTTGGTTATGCTGCTTGAGCATATCGCTCTCACCGTTCAACTACTCCTATTTGCATTTGCTGATACTTCAGCTTCCACTCTGCATTTTTTTAATGCAAGCCTTGGTGGTAGACCTCTAAGATACCACCGATAAACTGTTGCTATAAATTTCTCATTATCACCTTCATCGGGTCGCAGTGCGTTTTGAATAGCACTTTTTACCTCTAATGGTATGCTCGTAAGCAAAGCTTCTCCTTTAAGCAAGGAAAATTCATCTCTGCCTGATTTTAAACTCAGCCATTGTTTAAAACTAGCTTTATCACCTTTTAAACGTAGTTCCTTAATCTCAATTTCTAATCCTTTTCTTGGTTTTGGGACTGGTAAATCATCTGGAATTTCTATTGTTGGCGGCTGTTTAGACTTTAATACACTACCTGCTGCTTCATCAGCACGACTATTTTTCGCTCGTGGTATCCACTTTAATGAATACTCCTCAAACTGTTTCAATAATCGCATTGCTTCAAAATGGAGGAGCTTGAGATTAGCATTCTTTACAGCATACTTTCCAGATAACTGGTAAATCACCAACTGGCTGTCCCCAAAAAGCTTAACCCGCTTGCAACCAAGTTCCAACGCCCGTTTCAGTCCTGCTATTGCTCCTGAATATTCCGCGACATTATTGGTCTGCACTCCCAAATCGACAGTGGCAATAAATGATTCCCCTGTTGGTAAATCGATAACTGCCGCACCTGCTGCGGGGCCTGGATTACTTGGCTCGGCTGCACCATCAAAATAAATAAGCGTCCAATCGTTAGTTAATGGTTTCATATCGATTTAGTTTTTTTATATAACTTTTATAAAAAAGTACGGGGATTATAGCTGAAAAAACCCAGCCATACGGTTGGGTTTTTGGTTGTGAGGATGGAGATAGTGCAATACCACTTCATGATGTCGCATAAAGGCATTGCAGTAACGTAGTAATTACTGTTCGTGCATTTGTTCGAGAATTGTTAAACCACGTTCGATTTTTGGTTGTTTTAAAAACTGTCGGCATTCCCTACCTGCTTCAACCGCTTGACGCATCAAGTTATGCCCCTCACGGTATTTACCTTGCTTGATTAGCTGTAAACCCTGATGGCTTAAGTTTTTGGCATCGTTAGCTTTCTCAAGTGCTTCTTCCCTATCCATTTTGCTCCTCCAAAACAGCTATAATTGCCTCTGCTTGTTCAAACAATATTTCGGCTCTTGCCTCAAGTAAACTAGCATCAGCATTATCTCTATTTTCCATTGCTTTGTAGAATTCGCTATAAAGCTCTGTAACTATTTCTTGCAATGAATTATAGGCTTTTAACAAAGCGTTTACAGTTGATTGCTTCATTTTTACTGCACCATAATATTGCGAACCAAAATACTCATTACCTCCCCAGGATTGGTAGGACTGGGCAACAATGGACTCCAATCACTCACCTGGGCATAACCGAGTTGGTGCAAAATGTGAATTGTCCTCATCACAGTACGAGATGAACCAACAAGTGTATGTTTGATGGTTTCGCGTTCGGGGATTGGGGTTGGTTGCAAATTACTGTTTAGGTAGTTGCTTGATTCATCACCTGGTGAAAAACTTCTCCGAACCTGCGATTTAAATACATACTTACTGGGACTATCGAGTGCTAGCAAGGTAGATCGAGATGGTAATTGCGTATTCATCTATGTGG
>JANNFJ010000093.1:0-3441 GCA_031379725.1 Calothrix sp. OTE_75_metabat_31 | reverse complement strand
GGAGAGAGGGGAGGGGGGGAGGGGGGGAAGGGGAGAAGCTTCCTCCTTGTCTCCCTTGTCCTCCTTGCCTCCCTTGTCCCCCTTGCCTCCCTTGTCCCCCTTATCTTCCCCTACTCCCCACGGACTACTCCCTAGTTTGGTCAAGCTTTGGGCAAAGTTAATGCGTGCATAGATAGCGGCACGACTTTTCGGAATTTGGTTGAGTTGGGATTGAATTGCTGATATAAGACCTTTGATTTCAGTGTATCTTTTAGTATCGATTAGTAAGCTGAGGTGATTAAGTTGGGCTTGGACTTTGGTTAGAGGTGAAGGTGTTATTTTGATGGATTGTTCATAAAAATTGATTGCTTCTTGGGGCTTTTGGCGAGCGCGGGCGTTGTTACCCAAGCTAAATAAGCTTGCTCCGATGAACTCGGATATACGAAGATTCTGGGAGACTTCTAAACTTTTTTGTAACACCGTATGCGACTGTTCTAAATCGCCAATTACTTGTAAAGCATCCCCAAGCGATCGCAATCCAATGATTTTTTGAGTTGAGTCTGGCTGCGATCGCAATATGCCATTAACCTGCTCTAAAATTTTGATAGCGTTGCGATAGTAACCAAGAATTTGCAATGCTTGGGCTTGATTTATCTGGGCTAACACCACACCGCTGATGTCACCTACACGAGCAAAAACTTTTTGGGCATATTTCCAGCTTTGTAGTGCTGACTCTGTTTGTCCTGTTGCAAAAAATAAACGTCCTTGAATTATTAAAGTTTGCGCTAGAATTTTTGGCAAGGAGGGAACCCCTACTCCCTCATTCTGCAAACGCAGACTTTCGTCGATTGCTTGTTTTGCTTCTACCCACGCACCAAGCTGCTGATAAGCAAGCGACAAATCGCTTAATGCCACAGCTTGCTTCAAATTATCACCCTGCTGCTGATATTCTTTGACTACGAATTGCAGTACTTTTACAGCTTCAGAAAATCTTCCCGTATCATATAAAGTCTTTCCTTCATCAATTTTAGATTTTGCTTGAGTTATATGTTGTTGGTTTGCGATTTTAGACAACGGCAATTTGGCTAAACTCGGTACCGCAAATCCAAAGATTAAATAACTTCCTAAAACAAGCCCCAAAAATATTGCACGCTTTATCTTGGAAATACGCATCTAAATAATTAAAAATCTTAAAAAGGGCTATACACCACAGAAAAATACAAGCCATTTTCTTGCCAAGTACTTTTCCTCGAATCAAGGGTGACCAAAGGAATTCCCCAATCAAACTGGGCATTTAATTGACTCCCCAGCTGCAACCGCAACCCTAAACCAGTTGAAACTAAGGTATTAGTTGCCAAATTCTGGCTACTACCACGATTCCATGCTGTACCCACATCTACAAATGGTACAACCTGCAATAATGTTTGCGAACCTTTTTTTGGTCGCCAAATTGGTAAACGCACCTCAGCGCTAGCAAAAAACCCATCATCAGTCAGTAATGCATCTTGACGATAACCCCGTAAACTTTGCAACCCACCTAGACCAAATTGTTCTAGGGGAACCAAGGGTCGGTCAGCAAATTGTAAATCCCCACGAACTAACATGAGGGTATCGGGGGCAAGTAATCTCACCCATTGAGCTTGTCCGCGCCAAGCATAAAAGCTACTATCGGGAGAAGTGGTGTTGATTGTTGAATTGAGTGCATCGAGTCCGATACTGAATTGCGATCGCGCAGCAAATACCTGCCGACTATTGCGTTGCGTCCATTCTTGAAAAAATCGTAAGGCTGTAACGCTGGTTCGTCCGGATTCGTCGGCACCAATGGCCGGAAAAGGTATCTCACCAGCAAACAAACTGGCTTTGCTTTCACGTCGAGTTAACGACATCCCGACGGCAAATTCTCGGTTGGGATTTTGGATGAATGGTTGTCGTAATGTCAATTCATAATATTTTGAGTATGACTGAATATCAAGGTCATTAAACGGACGTTCAATCACATTATTGTCGGAAGTACCCAAACTGACGGCAAATGTGCCATTACGGGGGTTAATCGGAACTGTATAACTAAAATCGTAAGCATTACTACCATCTGTATTGGTATAAGATGCATTAATGCTGTCACCGAATCCCAACAAATTCGCTTCGCTAACTTGTACCTGACGGCGGAAACTGCCTACACTTGGGGAGCGTCCGTTATCGAGAACAATTTGTGTATCAAAAGTTTTGGCTTCGCGGATTTGTACTTCCAGGGTACTCGAACCCGGACTAGTACCGGCTGCTAATTCGGCAGAGAGATTTTTGATTAATGGGTTGGTTTGGAGTAATTGCAAACCTTCGAGCAAGCGATCGCGGTTTAATGGTTTTTTTGTGGCTAGTTCTAGCCGACTCCGTACATAACCAGCGTTCAATCGTCGGGTTCCATTGACCTTAATTTCTTCAAGGGTTCCTTCCAAGACTCGAATCTCAACCACACCATCCTGGAGCTTTTGCGGTGGAAGGAATGCCCCGCTGGTAATGTATCCTTTATCAACATAAAACTTAGTAATATCCGAACGGACTTGGAATAACTCGGCAATGCTAATCGGGCGATTTATATACTTTGCTGTAATTTTGGCAAAGTCTTCGGTGCTGAAGACTGTACTACCTGTGACATTAAATTTTGATACCCTTATTGTTTGCGGAACGTCTGCGGATGGGACTTCTGGTGGCGAGATTGGTGGGGTATCGCTAGGTGGTAATAACTCGTCGGGTGGTGGTAGCGGTGTTATTGGTTGTTCCGGTAAAGGCTGACTCGAAGGCGGTCTGGTATCTCGCTGCCTCGGTTGAATTATAGGGGTTTGAGTCTGATTCTCTTCATTTGATGTAGCATCTACATTTTGGGCTTTAAGTGATTTTACTGGTATTGCTATCACCGCAACAACAATATTCAAGCAACTCAAAAGCTTGTAAACGTGTTTTTTTGAAATATTTGAAATATTTGAAATATTTATATCGCTCATGATAAATAGATTTATTAATTAAAAATGGAAAAGGCGATCGCCGCAAGCAATGTTATTTATTTTACATTTTTTTGAATAGAGATGATTTTATCTTGCGCTTCAATAATTTTATGGAAATCGTGGCTTTTTTCAACACAATACCCTGAAAACGCCTAGTTTAACTAATTTTTGCAAAACTGCATAAATTGATTGAGTCCGTGCCTATAAGATATCAGCACAGTTCAAAGCTAATGGGACTTTCAAGTAAGATACGTATTCCACCCTTGTGTCAAGCAAAACTTGCCATGCCTCTGGATACTTACTTAATTGGAAGTCTTTTATTTAAACTAGTACAGCTACCTACAGCGTCACCGTGTCCGTGGGTGTCGAGAACAGTGGCCTAAGCCTGACACTGTGTAGCAGCCCGTGGATTGCGGCCGGGGGTTCACGTCTTTTTTTCATTGAAGATGTAGAAAGCGCGGGT
>JANNFJ010000740.1:0-2348 GCA_031379725.1 Calothrix sp. OTE_75_metabat_31 | reverse complement strand
TGACACTGGCATTACTTCCCACATTTGCAATTCTACCTGACTTAATTTTTTCCACCACCTCAGAGGTATTGACTATTTTTGTATCGCTAACACCGAGTAACTTATCTACCACTCCCAATTTTGCTAAATGTGGAAGATGGGTAGTAGATAGAGAAATCACAGAATTAACAGGTACAGTGATTACTTGTGAATCTTGAATATCTTTGGGTGCAGGTGTACCGCATTGAACTAAAATATATTTAAACCCAGTTTTGGCATCCTTCCAAGGGTTATTAATCGTTATAACTTTATAGTTATTGTGGTATTCAACAGTAAAGCCTTTCGCACGGGTAACAGTAACCTTATCAGCAAAATAATCACGGTTTTTATCGTAGTTTTGAACGCAACTAGGATTAGCCGCATTTTCATTTTGATTAATTTGCGGATGACAGGCTACTATTAATCCCGAAATAATCAGTATATTTAAAATAAAAATAACGAATTTTGAATGTTGTAATCTATATATCATTTTCTGTAATTATTGAATTATTAATCAGGTTTAAAAAAATTATCCGTAGGGTGCGTTAGACGCAAGTCGTAACGCACCCTTCTTAAGGGTTGGTTTGGTGCGTTACCAAGAGCGCTAACGCACCCTACGTATCTACGTATTTATCCAAAAATTAAATAATAGTCCCATATCGCATCTCTACATCTAGAATTTACACGGGTGGATAGATATATTCTGTCACCTTATTACCTTGAACTAAATGCTCGTTGACAATTTGTTCTGCAACTTCTGGTTTGACACGGGTGTACCAAGTCTTATCATCAGAATAAAAGGCAACGGGACCCAACTTACATACTTGTAAACAGCCAGTTGTTCGCACTTCTATATCCAATTGGGCTTTTTCGACTGCTGCTTTGAGTGCATCAAATGTAGGTTCCCATTTGCGTGAAGGATAACAACGTCCAGAGGTACAAACGGCAATATAAGAACACTTAAAGGGATTCTTTGTAAAAGGAATTTGCTTTGTTCCTAGTACATACATTTCCCTAAGTTCGTTATACAACTTTAACTTAGCAAAATTAGCTTTACCATCAGGCAATAAATTTTCATCTTCGATATATGGATTTGGTAAAAATATAGTCATTGCTTTTTCGCCCGCACCATTCCAAAATTGAATACCCCAACTTCTGGGTTCTCCTTCAAGATTAATGCGTTGATAAAATGCACCTTTATTAATTAATCTTTGTTGCCTCAATTCCGGTGGAGTTTCCGAGTCTGGGCCACCTATAGTTTCTTCAATGCACAAGTGAAAATGCCAATCTTGAGCAATTACAGTCAGATATCCATCATAAAGAACGCACTTTTTCGGTGCTTCGTGAAATTCTAACTCTAAAACGCTGCCTTGTTCTAAATGTCCTAACCCAATTTGATGCCAATTATCTTGAAATAATGTGTAAGTTAAACAAGCAAGCACATCACCTTGACAATCGAAATATTCGTACTCAATTTGCCAACCGTTTCCAGTCGGTTCCACAGCAGTCTGATTTAATGGTTTTACCCAAGGGTTAAATTGAGTCATGGCAATTTTCCTCGTATATTAAGGTTAGTTGTGAGACGCTTGGGTATCATAGCGTCTCTACACATCTTCAGAAATTCGCACTCAAACCAACTTGGAACACTCGACCCGCATCCGGAAATCCAGCAAATAATTGATATCTTTGATTGAAGATATTATCTACACTAGCATTAAGTGTAAATCTTTGACTTAGGGGAATGCGAGTTTTTGCATCAAAAGTTGTATAACCTGCTAATGATTCGGTGTTGGTATTATTCGTTGGATATCTACCGAGAGAATTCATTAATAACCCGAAATACCAACCTTGAGGATTTTCATAGGAAATACCCAAATTTAATTTGTCCGCACCTGCAAATCGTAATTCTTTGCCGATTTCTGTGGGATTAGAACTTTTTTTGATCCGTGGATCGTTTGCCGTATAATTTACAAAAGCATAGATATTTTTAGCAATTTGTAAATTTAATGCTGCTTCGATTCCTGTTGTTTCAACTAAGCCAATATTTTCCCAACTTCCAGTCACTCCATTCACAGCGGGTCGAATCGATTTAAAGGCAATTACATCAGATATATTATTTTGGAAAAACGTTAAACGCAATAAACCAATGTCACCTAATTTTTGGTCGATACCAATATCAAAACTATCTCCTTTTTCGGGCTTGAGGTCTGGATTACCAACATTAGTTGGGTTAAGATTAAATAAATTAGCTACCGTAGGAACGCGGAAGTTTTTGATGTAATTTGCCCGTACAGTTGTAGAGTTACTAACATCCCATTTTGCACCAACTG
>JANNFJ010000733.1:0-7863 GCA_031379725.1 Calothrix sp. OTE_75_metabat_31 | reverse complement strand
GTAAATTTTAGTTAGTTTTGGTCTTTTTTAACGCTCTTTCATCACCCTAAATCGAAAATAAGCAGGCTTTACGAAAAAGTTAAGATTCTATTGCTAAAATCAAAGCCTATATCGAAAGCTACTGCTGTAGATACTCGATATTTTCTCTCAGAATAATGATGAAAGGGCGTTATGTAAAAATAAAGTGTGCATGTTTAAGTTGATTGAGTTAAATCTGAGCGTATTACTAATTTTTAGCTAAATCAGTAATCTTATCACTCTTTGATTTTGGCTTAAAATATACTGTACAATTTGGAGCAAAACGAACGCAATGTATCTTCCACTGTTCCTACAAAAGAACAATAACTGTTAAGGGACATCCTATAAAAACCAAAAGCAAGAGCAAAAATTGTCGTAGCGGCAAACGATGAAATAATAAAAATTATAATCTAAGTAAATAGATGGATTTTGATTAATTAATCATACTTTACAGAAACTGACCTCACAGTAGCTATTTTTGAGAATCAGATTGTTGTTCTACATGCAAACAACCACTATTCGATGCCGTATTCTTGCTCAATCACAGCAAGAACTTTCTCTTGCACTGGTGTCAAATATGGCTTTGTCCTCTTCCCCAAACTATTGAGCAATGAAATTGCTACTTCATCCAAATCTTTAATGTTGTATAACCGACGTAACCGAAAGCATAGCTCAGACATTGCCGAGGAGTCATCTTCTAAAAAATCCAAACTTTTCAAGTTTTCCGGTTTCACAATATATTCTCCATCCCACATCTTCACTTCTATGCTAAAGGATGCCACACGGGCAACTATACACCAGTGACCGCTTTTACCTCTAAGTTCAGGGTTATCTTTAATTATAATTATACAAACTTCGCCCACACTATAAGGTATGGGAACCGGAGTGCGTTCTCGAATTCGTTCCACGATGTCTTTAACTATACGTCCCGATGGTACTTTTCCACCTGCAATATCTACTGCTTTCTGCCAACAGCTAAATTGCTCCTTTGCTACAAGGGGAACAAGAGACCGCACTTGACGTTCGTTAGTAGGCAATATTTGTGTCCCATTGGGACACATTTGCGAATCAAGGTCTAATTCATTTTGTGTCCCATTGGGACACATTTTTATCAAATTATCTACAACGCCAGCAGCTTCAATCAACCTGTAGGGATGGCGGCGCTCAAATCCAAACCTATCTTTACAGTATTCCTCAAAAGTCCGATGGGTACTGCGATAGAGCTTCCGATTGTGTAACTCTTCTAGTGCTTTGCCTGCTTGATAAAATGCTCGCTCAACTCGTTGTTCTAAGTACAAGCGATCGCATTCCTCCTCGTAGCTAAGTATATTGGTAATAACTTGATGGGATTGATTTCCAGCAAGTGTTTTGTCAACTTCAACTTCATCTTCAACCTTATCCCGAACGTTAACGATACCACCTCGGCTTCGTTGCACACTCATTGCTACACCTAGAAATATTTGATAATATAATATCATTAATAGCGCAGTACTTCGTTATTAGAACTTAGTATTACTAGAAATAACACTTTAGCTTCAGCACGATATAATAACGTTATCGTGGCGTATTATATTTAATATAAATGTCTAGACCTGGTGGTAATCCTGATTTTGGCGTGAAACATCGCTTTGACTACGGTCGAGAGGAGCCTTTGTCCGAACAAGTCAAAGTGCTGATGCATTCAAAAATGAAGGAAGAACTTAAAAATATAGCTGAATATGAAAACTGTACGGTTCCAGATTTAGTTCGTGCAGCACTTGAACAATATCTAGCAACAAAAAAACAATCTTCGTACAGCGCTGACAAGGCACGTTCGGCAAAGTCGGGTGTTTGACCATGCCAAACAAATGTTTATTAAACGCTATCTATTGCTATGTTTACCTTCAACAAAAAGTATTTCTACTTTACAGTCCTACTATTTTTAATAGAGATATGTATTGCAGTTTTTATAACTGATAGTTTCATCCGTCCTTTTGTAGGTGATGTTTTAGTAGTTATATTAATTTATTACTTTGTTAAAGCTTTTTGGAATATACAACCGTCCATTGCCGCTTTATCAGTTTTAGCATTTTCTTATATTATTGAAATTCTCCAATATTTTAATTTTGTAAATAAATTGGGATTGCAAAACAATAAGATTTTAGCTGTGGCGTTAGGAAGTACATTTGATTGGAAGGATATAATTGCTTATACATTAGGTATCATAATAGTTCTATGGTTAGAAAATAGAACAAACATAAAAGTAAAAGGCTAAATTTCTAAAAATAATCAGCCTACGTCCCAAAAAAATAATTCCTGCTATGCCCTCGGCAAACACTTTGTGGTATTGCTTTGAACATAGTCGCCAAAAGTCTAACTATTTGATTACTGCCGCTTGTGTACATAATAATCATGCGAACGGTTATAATTTTTGTAGGGAATCTTAAGCCAAGAATCAACAGAGGTTATAATTTGATGTTGGAAAATTCTCAGACACAAATTCAAAAAACCGCGCAAATTTTGACACAGGGTTTTATTGATGACCCCAGTTTTTTCTTTCTTTTTGGTGAAAATGCGAATAAATTCCAGGCTTTAAACGCATTCTTTGAGTTATTGGTAACTGATGCAATGGAGCGAGGTAAAATAATTATTGCGTCAGAGGAACAAGGGGCCTGTATTTGGTATCCTGCGGAAGTAGAAATTTTCAACGAGCAATTTGAACAAATTGTGGCTGAAATTATTTCGACAATATCGCATTTTTGCGGTTACGAATCGGGAAAACGGTTTGAAGAACTAATGCAAAAAGTTGGTGCGAGTGAACCCAAAGCTGCCCATTGCGAAGTATTTTTTATTGGTCTCAAACCTGAAGCACGGGGAAAAGGAATTGGTGAGAGTTTATTAAAACCAGTTCTAAACTACGCTGACACAACAAAATATCCTTGTTATCTTGTCTCTTCAAATTCTCGTAATATCTCGTTTTACGAACGGTACGGTTTTCAGCGATTCTGCCCAATTGAAATTAGTGATTCCTACTCGATGACTGGGATGTGGCGCGATTTTGTGAATTAGTAGATGCCACATCTTCGACTTATTGAAGGAAATTTAGTTCACATACCAACATGCTTTGAAACAGCTATTTCCTGAGCCGATGCGGTTCATACTATATATTACTGCGAATATTTATTACAATTAATGGCTATTAAGCGTGGTTTGACATTAGGTAAATATGCCCCTCTTCATAAAGGACACCAATTAGTTATTGAGACTGCTTTCTCATTAATGGATGAGGTAGTTGTGATGATTTATGATTGTCCTGGGGTAACTGCTGTGCCTCTTACGGTTCGTGCTAACTGGTTGCGGAAAATTTATCCAAAAATCGAGGTGATTGAGGCATGGGATGGCCCCACCGAGATCGGAAACACACCTGAAATTGAGAAAAAGCACGAGGATTATATTCTTAAACGATTAGAATCAAGAAAAATCACCCATTTCTTCTGTAGTGAATTTTACGGCGAACATGTTAGTAGGGCACTAAATGCGGTCAATTACCTTGTAGATTGTAATCGCAAAATTATTCCGATTTCAGGTACTCAAATTAGAAAAGACCCTCACGATAAGATTGAATATCTGCATCCGATTGTGTACCGGGACTTGATTACCAATGTTGTTTTTCTCGGCGCTCCTTCAACCGGTAAAACTACAATAGCTTCAATTTTAGCAGAAGAATTTAATACTGTATGGATGCCAGAGTATGGCCGTGAGTATTGGGAACAACATCAAGTTAATCGACGACTTTCACTCGAACAACTTGTGGAAATAGCACAAGGACACTTGGAACGGGAAGAAGCTTTATTGTGCCAAGCAAATCAGTACTTGTTTACAGATACTAACGCATTAACCACCTATCAGTTTTCGTTGTATTACCACAATACAGCCGCGAGCGAGCTAGTACAACTTGCCCATCAAGCAGCATCACGGTACGATTTGGTGTTTGTTTGTTCGCCAGATATCCCATATGATGATACAGCCGACCGTTCTGGAGAAACGAATCGCACCATATTTCAAAAACAGATTGAAAGCGACTTAATTCTCAGAAAAATTCCATTCTTCCGTTTAATCGGCGACCTTGACACACGGATTCAATATGTTAAAAAGGTTTTAGCTCAGTATCAAAAATATGGCAACCTCATAGATTTATTCTCCGCTAAAAGTATTTTATAGAGTATATTTGAATGCTGGATTTTTGGAGTGTAAACAACATTGCCTTTGAGATAATTAGATACCCAATGAGCTACATTGAGTTTTTGGGAACAATTTTATATCTATGGTCAACCTGGCTAGTTATAAAACAAAAAATGCTCAATTGGTCTGTGGGTATAATCAGTTCATTATTATACATGGGACTGTTTTACCAAATCCGCTTGTACTCGGATATGTTAGAGCAGGTATACTTTATCATCGTTAGTATTTACGGCTGGTGGCGATGGAGTACGCCATTACGAGATACAGGTAAGGTGTTGACTATTCGCTATAGTCCACCACGTAAAATTATTTTGGTTGCATCAATAACGCTAGCGTTTGCATTTGCGACGGGAGCATTGATGAGCCAAATTCATCTTTTACTTCCTGCCGTATTTAAAGAAAAAGCTTCTTTTCCCTATCTGGATGCACTTACAACCATTATGAGTTTTACAGCAATGTGGTTGTTGGCACTTATGAGGATTGAAAACTGGTTTTACTGGATTGTAGTTGATGCTATCGGTATTGGACTGTACTACGTTAAAGGAGTTAAATTCATTGCTTTGCTCTACGTTATTTTGCTATTTATGGCAATCAATGGTTTAATAACTTGGCTCAAGAAAGCTAAAATGCAAGATTTTTAATTGATAATTAGAATGGTCAGGCAAGATGCCTAACCTACATACATTAAAACAAAAAGTAGCGTTGTGCCATTGGTAAAACTGTTGCAGGTTCGCAAGTCAATAACTCACCATCTGCCCTTACTTCATAAGTTTCTGAGTCTACTTCTATACGTGGCATTGCGTCATTTAACTTCATATCACGCTTGCTCAAATTGCGAATTCCCGAAACTGCGATCGCACTCTTCCTCAACCCCAACTGTTTAGGTATTTCCCTCTCCAATGCAGCTTGTGAAACAAAAGTCAAGGAAGTCGCATGTCTCGCACCCCCAAAACTACCAAACATTGGCCGCATATGCACGGGTTGGGGTGTGGGAATACTTGCATTTGCGTCCCCCATTTGCGACCAAGCTATCATCCCACCTTTAATGACCATCTCCGGTTTCACACCAAAAAAGGCAGGTTTCCACAAACACAAATCAGCAAGTTTTCCTTCTTCCACCGAACCTACATACTTGGCAATCCCGTGCGTAATCGCTGGATTAATAGTGTATTTAGCCACATATCTTTTTGCCCGTGAATTATCGGCTGTGCTATCTCCCGCAAGGCTTCCACGCTGTACTTTCATCTTATGCCCCGTCTGCCAAGTCCGAATTATGACTTCACCTACCCGCCCCATTGCTTGCGAGTCAGAGGAAATCATGCTAAATGCACCCAAATCGTGCAAAATATCCTCAGCAGCAATAGTTTCCCGCCGAATCCGCGACTCAGCAAAGGCTACATCTTCGGGAATATCCGCATCGAGGTGGTGACACACCATCAGCATATCGAGGTGTTCGTCCAAGGTGTTAACAGTATATGGACGAGTCGGATTAGTAGAAGATGGTAAAACATTCGCTTCACCGCAAACTTTAATAATATCGGGTGCATGTCCTCCCCCTGCACCTTCAGTATGGTAAGTATGAATAACGCGATTTTTAAAGGCAGCAATAGTATCTTCGACAAATCCGGCTTCGTTGAGGGTGTCGGTGTGGATAGCAACCTGCACATCGTATTCATCGGCAACGCTGAGGCAAGTATCAATTGTGGCTGGAGTCGTTCCCCAGTCTTCATGTAGCTTTAACCCCATTGCCCCGGCGTTGATTTGTTCAACGAGTCCTTGGGGTTGACTGGTATTACCTTTGCCCAAAAATCCCAAATTTACCGGGAAAGCATCGGCAGCTTGCAGCATTCGGTACATATTCCAGGGTCCCGACGTGCAGGTTGTCGCATTTGTACCCGTAGCGGGACCCGTACCACCGCCAATCATGGTAGTTATGCCGGATGCGATCGCCACCTCGATTTGCTGCGGACAAATAAAATGGATGTGGGTATCGATGCCCCCAGCAGTGAGAATTAGACCTTCACATGCTAGAGCTTCGGTTCCGGGGCCGATAATAATATCGATGTTGTCCTGAATGTAAGGATTGCCAGCTTTACCAATTTTCTGTATTTTCCCGTCTTTGATGCCGATATCAGCTTTGACGATACCCCACCAATCAAGAATCAAAGCGTTGGTAATCACCATATCTACCGCACCATCAGTATTGGAAATGGGGGATTGTCCCATGCCATCACGGATAACTTTACCACCTCCGAATTTTACCTCATCCCCGTAGGTGGTAAAATCGCGTTCGACTTCGATAAATAATTCGGTGTCAGCAAGTCTAACTTTATCCCCAACAGTGGGGCCAAAGGTTTCTGCATAAGCACGACGAGACATTCTATAAGGCATGATGCACTCCTGAAGGTGGTGTTGCTTTGATTATTTTTAAGCAAAGTTGGGGATGGTTCGGATAAATTTTGTATAACTTAGCGCTTTTTGGATAATGCGGATTTATAAGATTGTACGATGCTATGTGTACAAATGTGCATATAATTGAACTATGGTGTATCAATGGGACAAAGGCAAAGCAGCCACAAATCTCAGCAAGCATGGAATAGATTTTGCCGATGCCGTATCAATCTTTTCTGACGATTTTGCAATTACCATAGTTGATGAGCGTTTTGACGAGGAACGGTTCATCACTATTGGGGTAGATGCTTTTGCTAGAGTCCTGCTTGTTGTCTATACGTATCGTGGTAACGAGATTCGGTTGATTTCTGCTCGTAAAGCCAACCGCAGCGAGCAAGCACAATATAGCGAGGGATAAATAATGGAAACTGAGTACGATTTTAGTCAAGGAAAACGCGGAGCAATTGAGCCTGTAGTTGCTGGGAAAACTCGCATTACAATCCGCCTCGATGATGACATATTAGAATGGTTCCGCGAACAAGTTCATCTTGCAGGTGGTGGTAATTATCAAACTTTAATTAATGATGCATTGCGCGAACACATTCAGCAAAGCCGCGAACCGCTAGAAGCAACATTACGACGAGTTTTAAGAGAAGAACTTGAACGTAGTCGAAAATAAAACATGAATTGCAGATGCTTACAGCCTAAACCAATACCGGATGATTTAGATTGAATGTGGAAAGAAAGAAATTTGTATAATTTTGTGATGTTGCGGTGGTATGAAATGTAGGGAAATAAATAATAATGGAAATAAAAGAAACATCGTAAATGTGAATTTATTATATAGGATAATATCTGAAAATTTACGTATAATTACTTGTTAGACTACAATGCTTGTATGGGTAACTTAAGAGTGTAGCTAAATAGACTCTTAAGATATCTCACGATGAACCCAAGCTCACAAATAAGATTTTTTGATAATATTTACAGACCCCGAACAGGAAGACTTCAAGTTCCTTTTGACAATCTTGATGGCGGTACAAGAGTACTGAGCGAAGAAGCAGAATGTGATAGATATATTGCTCTCTACGGGTAACCGTTCACAGGTTTTATTGCGCTACAGCGAAAAATAGGTACATGCAGATGGTACATTAAGAGGCATGGACAAAAACTGCCTCGCTTACGGGATTGAAATTCTCGACTCAGATTGGGAAAAAACTCCACCCAGTGTCA
>JANNFJ010000694.1:0-2881 GCA_031379725.1 Calothrix sp. OTE_75_metabat_31 | reverse complement strand
ATTGTAGTGCGAGCATCTTGCTCGCTTACTCTATAAAGCGAGCAAGATGTAAGCCCGTTGGCGTAGCCGCCCTGAAAGGGCTAGGGCACGCTGCGCGAACGCACTACTTTAAGAATGGTATGGTTACTTACGCCATGCTGTGCTAGTAATATTGGATGCTGTGGTTCGATTCAAATTTACATCAATCAAAATCAATGATTTTCATGTTCTTTGACAATGGTAACTATATATAGAGACTGAGAATGCAACGTAAATATTTAAAAGACGTATTCCACGAGTAAGAGATTACTTGCTGCTTTGTAAGATGATCGTGCGATCGCATATAAAATAATATAGTTAAATCAAATATTTTCAGTTGGCAATTATTTAATGCCACTGACCGATTGGTTAAATAAAGCAGCCAGCTTTTAGGTACTAGTCGAAAGCAAAGAATAAACAGTCTTACGCAAAGGGCAGTCAGCAATTCCCCTTTTCTGTAACGCGAGTATTACTGCCTTCTAGGAGGTAGGAAACTTTGTACAGCTAAAAACCAATTGAATTGAAATTCTTAAAAAATTAGTTCAGTCATTTCACGCATTAGTAAAGGGAGCATCGGGATATGGATATGCAAGTTCTCAGAGTTAGGGCTGGACTTAGCCGTGCAGAGGTTGCCTTCAGGCTTGCAATCAGCGAAACTAGCGTCCGCAATTGGGAAGCAGGACGCACCGAACCGACAATGACACCGAAAAAGTATGTCGATGCATTGAGGTTACTTAAATGCACCCCCGAAGAATTAGCAAATGCCAGCGAAAAATCCATCAACCAGCGACACAAACGCAGACCTGGAAGACCAAGACGTTTTCCAGATAATCAGGTCATTCAACTTGCCGAATCATCACTGACAGTTGAAAGCGTTAATTGATTTTTAATTTTGTGGAGTCAGGCAGCTATTTTTTGTTTTGTTATCTAAAAGCAGTTGGCAATGATATGTAATTTATCCATAACTCGCGCTTATGCTACTGTATTTACTCCCCAGGCGCGATAAGATTCTAAAACATATAGTCGTATATTAAGGTCTGATGGCAGAAACATTATTCTTCAACGCTCTGCGGGAAGCCATTGATGAAGAAATGGCGCGTGATACTACAGTACTAGTTATGGGAGAAGATGTAGGTCATTATGGTGGTTCCTACAAAGTTACGAAAGACCTATACAAGAAGTATGGCGAACTCCGCGTTTTAGATACTCCTATTGCCGAGAACAGTTTAACTGGGATGGCAGTAGGTGCAGCGATGACTGGGTTAAGACCGATTATCGAAGGAATGAATATGGGCTTTTTGCTCTTAGCATTCAACCAAATTTCTAACAATGCGGGGATGTTACGTTATACCTCCGGTGGAAATTTCCAAATCCCGATGGTGATTCGCGGTCCTGGAGGTGTGGGTCGGCAGTTGGGTGCAGAACATTCGCAACGTCTGGAAGCTTATTTCCAAGCAGTTCCAGGTTTGAAAATAGTCGCTTGTTCGACTCCTTATAATGCCAAGGGTCTTTTAAAAGCTGCCATCCGCGACAATAACCCGGTGTTGTTCTTCGAGCATGTTTTGCTTTACAACCTTAAAGAAGACCTGCCGGAAGAAGAATATGTACTGCCACTCGATAAAGCTGAAGTTGTCCGTCCTGGTAAAGATGTAACTATTTTGACTTACTCGCGGATGCGGCATCATGTTATCCAAGCGATGAAGAGTATAGAAAAGAAAGGTTTTGACCCGGAAGTAATAGATTTGATTTCCCTCAAGCCCTTAGATTTTGATACCATCGGTGCATCAATACGTAAAACCCACCGCGTCATAATTGTGGAAGAATGTATGCGAACCGGGGGAATCGGAGCAGAATTGTCAGCTTCCATCAGCGATCGCTTCTTTGACGAATTAGACGCACCAGTTTTGCGGCTATCATCCCAAGATATTCCCACACCATATAACGGGGCGCTAGAAAGGTTAACTATTGTGCAACCCGAACAAATCGTCGAAGCTGTGGAAAAAATGATGACCTTACGAGTTTAACCCGTAGGGGCGGGGTATCCCCGCCCGTTCCACAAGTACGTAGTCAGAAATTATATCGTAAGGTGTAAGCGAAACAAGATAAGCCCAAGTTCAAATACCGATTATGAGTCTTTTTTGCCTAGTTCATGGTGCATTCCAAGGTGCTTGGTGTTGGGATTTGTTAATTCCTTACTTAGAAGCACAAGGTAATAAAACAGTAGCAATGGATTTGCCAATTGAAGATGCCTCACTATTATCAATCGGACTGATGTAAAACCTCAACAAACCCTATTAAATCCGTATTTTCTGTGTTCCTACACCTCGTGTGTGAGATAAAATAATGTGCTTCATTTACTTAAAAATCGCTGGAATGGCAAGATTATCAGAACTATTAACAACGCTTCCATTGACCAATAAATACTCTCCAAGCCGTAAACCGTAAAAATCATCACCCCCAACTGCGAAGATATAACCCCGAACTCATGAAAAGAACGCTATTATAGCCTTTGTCGCACTTCCGTTCGTGGTATGCAAAGACAGAAATCGCTATTAGCTCTAATTATTGTGATGGTAATCGCCGCAATTGCGGTGATTGCTACTCCAGGACTACGTGTACCTCTCGGTTTAGACTTACAGGGAGGTTCGCAACTGACACTTCAAGTCAAACCAACACCAGAAATTCCCAAAATTACCGACAAGGAATTGGATGCAGTTCTACAAGTAGTCGAAAATCGAATTAATGGTTTGGGAGTTTCCGAACCAGTCGTGCAAAAAGTCGGTACTGACAAAATTCTCGTGCAATTGCCCGGTGTCAAAGACCCTGAACAAGCCGAAAGAGTCTTGGGGGGAACAGCACAGCT
>JANNFJ010000660.1:0-3309 GCA_031379725.1 Calothrix sp. OTE_75_metabat_31 | reverse complement strand
TAATAAATACATCTCCTGCGGGTAATGAGTGGGTTGAAGCGACTTGAACAGTTACACCTTGAGAAACCATAATCGCAAGCTGTGCAACTTGCTGACTAAGCTGCATCATCTGACGTTCCATTCCATCCAAGCGATTTGATTCACGCAACAAAAAGCGCTCCTCAAGGTTAGCAACTTGACGATGGAGGTCAGTAACTTGTGGTTCACCAACACCATTACTAGTAGGTAATGATGTTGGTGGTGGTGTTGTTTTAGTCGCAGGACGCACGGATTCGGGTACGCACAAAGCTTGCCATAGGGCATCTTTGCAGAGGTCGCTAAACGATTGATTTGGGTTTTTTTCCAGATGGCTTTCAACCAGCGCAAGTAAACTTTCGTCCGCGACCCCTGGGTTGAATGTAACCGATTTAACTTCTTTCTTTGACCATTGGAACATTACTTTTAAGCCTTAGCGGAGCGGTTGGATAGCTGTGCTTCTCCATAAATATACTGACCCAAAGCGTTCGCTTGACGAGATGGGGCAGCTAGATGTGCGTTAATTTTGGCTTCTTTGAGCAAGCGTTGCATGTCATCCCAGAAGAATTCCCCACCACCACCGGTGAGAATCACATCGGTAACACGTTCGGGCAACCAAGCCAAAATACGGTTACAAATTTCCCGCGAGAACATCTCGGTTAAGTTGGGAAGAAAATCATCGAGGTTGGTAGGTTTGCTAGCACCACGAGGACGGTAGAAGCGATCGCTCTTAGGACGGTTGACTGCTGCAATCAACGAAAGCGATTGTGCGTCAGAACCTTCGATTTCGGCTGCAACCAATTCGTAGAACTTGTTCATCCCGAATTCTTCACTCTTGGAAGCACCACGAGCAAAGCGGAAGTTGTCAACCATCAAGCAATCAATAGTTTGATGCCCGATATCGACAATTGCCACGGAAACCTTTGTAAAATCAGGGCTGGTTGGTCCCTTTTTAGGTTGCGCTTCGCACCATAGTAAGCTGCCGTAACCTTCTGGCATTACCCATACTTTATTAACATTAAGCTCAACAGGCTCACCACGAAAATTCATTACGTGGGGACCGCTAACTTGGCTAATTAATTGGCTCTTTTCACGCTCGAATTGTTCTTGGGAGTGGTACGGCAAACTGATAACGACCGAAATATCGTCTTTGAGTTTGAAGTAACCAGCACATGACAAAACTTTTGCTAATGCATCTTCAACCTTTGACTGACCAACTCCCAGGTTAGCGCCAAAGTCTGCTGCTAATTGACCGACAGCATAACCGCTACCTTGAAACTCCATCCACAAATCCATCAATGGGTCAGTCGCACGGGCTTCAAAAACGCCCCCACGTACTTGTTCCATCGTCATTTTTTTGACATTTGAAGGTACAAAAACAACACTATTTGGCTCGCGGCTGACGCAAGTTTTGGTCGAAGTCCGACCTAAGTCAACGCTGAGAATATTTTTTCCCGAACCATTCATTGGTTTAGGAATTGCACTAACTGCGCCCGCGCCCGCGTTAATCGGATTTGCGGCTGTAACGCGATTCATTGGAATCGAAGCAGCGTTCATTGGGGTCGAGGCATTCATCGGTGTAGCAGCTGAAGGTTGGTCTGTCATGTAAGCTCCTAGTAATTACTTAGCTTTAACAAATTATCATGCTCATCTTACAAAAATGCGAGCATAATAGAAAACGCGATCGCTCTTATTTTGCTGTAACGTCAACTGCAGTTAAAAACATGTCAACAATTACCAAAGCTTTAATCATTAAGCTTTAACTATCAGCAAGTTTTGGTTTAACTCACGCTGCAACTCATGGATGCAAACGTATTTTGAACTTAACTGTGTATAACACACAGAACCAGCACGCAAGAGCCGGAAAAAAATTCTCTCTCAAAGCTGTTGTTCATCAAGAGATGTCCATAGCAATTTAACTTGCTTATACAAACTTAAGTTTATACTTGCTTTCATCGTCTTTGATTTTTGCGCTTGCGCTTGACTAACCAAAAAACAAACATCAGTATCAAACCGCCTAGCACGATTTTGGATACTGGAGCAAGATATTCTTCGACAAGTTTATATTGGCTTCCCAGTATATACCCTGTGTATGTTAACAAACCTACCCACAGAGCGCTACCCAGAGTTGTATAAAATATAAAAGGTAGCAATGGCATGTTGCTCATTCCGGCAGGTACAGAAATCAAGGTTCTGATACCAGGTACTAAGCGACCGAGGAAAACAGCCTTATTACCCTGCTTGTTAAACCATTGTTTTGATTTAACAATATCTTTGCTCGATACAGTTATCCACTTGCCGTATTTGTCCGCTAGAGCATACAAACGCGCTTCACCTAATAATTTGCCTGGGTAGTACCAAATTATTCCACCGAGTACCGAACCGATCAAGCCTGCAACAAACACACCAAAAATATTTAGATTGCTTCCTGGTAAATTTGCAGTATACCCGGCAAGGGGCATAATAAATTCCGAAGGAATCGGGGGAAAGAGGTTTTCGAGGAACATTAACAAAGCGATTCCCAAGTAGCCCAAGGATTCGATTGTATTCTTAATCCATTCGGTCATTGAGTCATTTTCCTGAACTAATGATATTTACTGCCCTTAAAGGTACTTTTCTGGATCTCCGTAGGTACAAAAGCCTACGTTACAGGATAAATGCGATTGTTTTAAATTAGAATACTCTAAGTAATTTTGCCTTCAAACGCTACTGCATTCGAGAGATAAAGCTAATTTTTTTTAGTATTCGTATTCAATTTAAAATTAATACACTGAATTGGTTCGGCAGGTATAACAAGTAACATTAAATCGATTTGAATTAACAATAATACAAAATGGGAATCGGTAAATATTAATTGGCACATAGGTGAAAACCCAATTACCAACACCAATTACCAACTCCCATGAGTTACTATTTATACCTAATAAACCAATTTGCTTTCGTCAAACTATTACCCTTTCTAGATCGTAGAGGTTAATGATTGCCAGTTCGATTTTGGCTCAGATTCCCAATCAAGTGGGTTCCAAGTACGTTCTTCCAATGCCATTTGCTCGATTAAACTTGCTAAACGTAGGGCTTTAAGTGCTTGTTCTCCTCCCACCGAAGGTTGATTTCCACCATGCACGCAGTTGACAAAATGTTCCAACTCCGCCCGTAATGGTTCGATGTTGCTGGTATAAACCTTTTCAATCAAACCATCCTGTTTGTAGAGCGTTTGTCGCATATCTGTGTTATTGCTAGCCCCGGTGTGTCGGTGAATCAATATTTCATTATTGAGAAAATCTGCTTCTGTCA